>DEPT01000003.1:0-630 GCA_002358905.1 Akkermansiaceae bacterium UBA3385 | reverse complement strand
ATGGACACCTTCGCCGCCCTGGCCCTGGCCTCTGAGCCGCCCAGCGACGACGTCATGGAGCAGAAGCCCCGCAACAAGTTTGCCTTCATCATCACCCCCACCATGTGGCGCTGGATTCTCTGCCTTGGCATTGGCTTCATCATCGCCCTGGTAAGCTATGTGAAGTGCATGCCCTCCCAGGAGACAGAGCCTGAAGCCTTCCGTCACTCCGTCACCCTGCTCTTCACCGGCTTCGTGATGCTGCAGTTCTGGAACCTGTTCAACGCCCGCGTCTACGGCACCAACAACAGCTTCGTGAACGGCATCTTTGCCAACCGCAGCTTCCTCTTCATCCTGGCCATCATCCTCTTCGGCCAGGTGCTGGCCACGCAGTTCGGTGGTGATATCTTCCGCACAGTGCCCCTCAGCCTCTGCGAATGGCTCACCATCGCCGCCGTGACCTGCCCGGTTCTCATCATCGGCGAAATCGTCCGTTTCATCGGCCGCTGCCGCACAAAGTAAGAGATTCCGCAGCTAATCTTCACTCCCCGCTCTCTCCCATAGCTGTCCAAAATAGGTAAACATCCTAAAGTAGAGCGTACCTATATCAAAGGATAGCGAGAATCATCAGCTGTTTTTGGCAAATAGATC
>DEPT01000015.1 GCA_002358905.1 Akkermansiaceae bacterium UBA3385 | reverse complement strand
AACTGCGACAAAAAGTCCCTTGGGTTTTTGTGCTACCATGCCCGAAAAGTCCCTTGGGTTTTTGTGCTGCTATACCCGAAAAGTCCCTTGGGTTTTTGTGAATTAGTATTGACAATCAATGGTAAAGGGATATAATGATTTCAGACTGAAAAAAAGGAGGAAAAATGCGACGATTTGCCTTGGAACAGCTCAAAAAATGGCACGAAAATCCCCGGCGGAAGCCTCTCTTGGTGATGGGAGCTCGCCAGGTGGGCAAGACCTGGTTGATGCAGGAATTCGGGCGCTTGAGTTTCAAACACGTTGCCTATATCCGCTTTGATAACAGCGAACGCGCAAGGAATGCTTTTAGCCAGGATTTTGATGTTTCTCGGTTGCTTGAATCCGTTGCTGTGCTGGCGCGCTGCCCGGTTAAGCCGAAGGATACCCTGATTATTCTGGACGAGATTCAGGAGTGTCCGGCTGTGCTTACTTCCTTGAAATATTTCTGTGAGGAAGCGCGAGAATATTCTATCATGGCCGCTGGGTCATTGCTCGGTGTTGCTGACCATGTGGGAACGGGCTACCCGGTGGGTAAGGTTGACCGTTTGGATCTGTATCCCATGAGTTTTTCCGAATTCCTGCTGGCAACCGGTAACGAACAACTGGTCAACCTGATGCAGAAAGGCGACTGGCCGTTAATTCATACTTTTGCTTCAGATTACATCCGCCATCTGCGCACTTATTTTTACGTGGGCGGTATGCCTGAAGCTGTGGAATTGTTTGCTGATACCCGGGATTATGAAGCGGTGCGCACAGTTCAGTTGAACTTGCTGAATGCCTATCGAGGCGATTTTAGCAAGCATGCGCCCTCTGAATCCTTGCCGAATTTGAATCTGGTTTGGGACTCCGTTCCTCAGCAGCTCGCTAAGGAAAACAAGCGCTTTGTGTATGGCGAGGTATATGAAGGTGCTCGTCGAAGGAATCTGGAGTTCCCTTTGCGTTGGTTGCAGGATGCCGGACTCATCGTCCCGGTACCCCGCGTCAAGACTCCCAGTTTGCCCATGTCTTCATACTGGGCTGCAGGTATCAGCAAGGTCTTTGTGCTGGATGTTGGTTTGCTTTCTGCCGCATGTGAACTGGATGCCGGTACTCTGATGGATGGCGATGCTGTTTTCGATGATTTCAAGGGAGCATTGACGGAGCAGTTTGTGCAGCAGGAATTGCGTGCAGATTGCGGGCTTTCTCCCTGCTACTGGGCCAGTGAAGAAAAGAATGCCAAGGCTGAAATCGATTTTCTTTGCACCGTGCGCGGCAATATCGTGCCTATCGAGGTAAAGAGTGGCCGGAATACCCAGGCAAAAAGCCTGCATGTCTATTGCCAGCGTTTCCAGCCGAAACAAGCTGTCAGAACCTCGTTAAAACCGTTCTGCAGAAACGAAATCCCCTTCAAGAAGCCCGAATATAATCACAAATCAGCAACCCTCCTGGATTTGCCCCTCTACGCATTGTCCCGCCTGCGTGATGAATTGGAAAGCTTTCTCAATTCTTTGACTGCATAAAGTTTTCTATTATAATTATGAGAATTACACCTTGGCTTATCTTTTTGCTGGTATCTACCACTATAGCTTTTATATACCCTTATCTCATACATTTTTTCACCAAACTGGATTTGCCCGGAAATATAGGTGAGTTTGGTGACATGTATGGAGTTTTGAATCCTGTAATATCTGCTTTGGCTTTTTTTGGTGTGATGTATTCATTATTTCTGCAGCAAAAACAGATAAGATTGCAACGAGAAGATTTGAAAAATCAGAGAGCAGATTTGAAACTTCAACGTGACGAAATGGAGAAACAGCGAGAGGTTAGTGAAGCTCAAACCCGGCAATTTGAAGCGCAGGTTAAGCTGGCTGAAAATGCGCAGAAAGTCGATGAAATGTATCGGCGCCTTTCGATTGCTGTTCAGTTAAGTGATAGCATTACTGTTTCTCATAAACGTGAGTGCAATGGTCAGTTTGTAGAGAGAATAAATGAAGTGGGACCTAGGGCAGTTAGAGATTTTCATATGCATATGTTACAAAGAATGTATTATCTCGAAAATAACAAACTTGCAATACAAGGGGATAAACATTTCTTTTTAGACCGATATGAGAATCTAGCGTGTTGGCATTGCGCAATGATGGATGTTTTGCAGTATGCTATCGATAATTTTGAACAGCCTCTTGCGGAGAAATATGTTCAGACTATCATGTCTACATGTTCGAATCCGCATAAGTTCATGATTTATCTATATGCCGGCGCGGAAAATCATGTTGTTGGTCAGAAGATGAGACAATACTTACTTAGAATCGGCGCAATTGCTCGTCGTATTATACCTGATTTTATTGTGGATGAAGAATTTATAACCGAGTTTGACGATATGATGCGGTTATCAAGCAAATATGGAACAGAAGAATAAAAATTTCTAAGTTATGAGCAAATATCTTGAAATAATAGTCTCGCCTAGACCTGAAGTAGCAGGTAAAATCACGCTGTATAAGTATATTTCTTTAAAGGCTTTAGAAGGTTTGTTGCGGTATGGAGATTTCAGAGTTTGTTATCGAAAAGATAGCAATGATCCACAAGAAATGACCCCGGCTGGATATCTGCCGGGGGAAGAAAGTACGTATTCTACCCGAGGGTTTGTTTCTTTTACTGCGAAATCGGATTGTGCACCGATGTGGGGCAATTATGCAGATAAGTATGCAGGTGCATGTATTGAGTTCCAATTTACTTATTTTGACCCTGAGCATGCTGCACATGCAAACGATAAAGAACGCTATGTTTTTATGACTTTGTCAAAATTGGCTGAACTGGGTTTTGAAATTAAGTATATTAAGGCCTTTCTGGATGAAAATGACGGAATGTTGAAAACTAGTATTGCCAGACAATTATTGGTAAAATGCAAGTACCAGAGCGATAGAAAAAGAGTACGATTTCCAGAGGCATCGCGGACTGAAGAAGAGGCTGAAAAGAAAGGCTCTGAATATTGGTGGAGAATTATGTGTACTAAAGATGGGGATTGGGCTTATGAAGAGGAGTACAGGCTTCCTTTGTCCTCTCTAGCTGATGTTTCTCGCGTAGATTATACTATGCCACCGATGTATTTTACCAATATAGCGACACCGTATATAAAAAAAATTGTTCTAGGACCTGCTTGTCCTCTTACGAGAGAGGATGCAAAGAAAATGATATATTTCTCGAGCAAAGAAAGAGAGAAATACTTGATTCCTGATGATGTAGTTGTTACGAAAGCTAGTTTTACTCGCAATTCGTACGCGCTGGATGATTCTGGAGTAATGCGTCCTGTATTTGACGGGTGTTGGGAAAATGACTAAGGTGTTGTATAAACATGGTATCGAAAAGTACCTGTTGATTGTTGCTTGTCTTTTTGCTATACATCAGTTAATCAAGAAGTTCATCCAGCACCTTCCCCATTCGTGTAATCATGGGAACAACTAGAGCATTACCCATGCAGAAGTAGCGCATGCGTTCGGGCATGCCGGTGGCAGTCCAGTCGTCATCGAAGCCTTGGAGCCGTTCGGCTTCTCGGGGGGTGAGGAGACGCTTGCGGAGGGTGCCGGGGTCTTCGACAACGTGGGTGCTGCGGTTGAGTGAGGTTTCGCTGGTCAGCATGGTGCGACCGGGTCTGTCCCAGGGGTCAGGGAAGGCGACGGGGCCTTCTGAGAAGAAGTATTCATGCCCGTTGGCAGCCACGCGGGGGATACGCTTCGCTCCCTTCATGTATTCCCACTTGGGCAGCTTTTCCTCGCTGATGTAGTACTGCTCATGAACATTGCTCTCAAGAATCTGTCCAAGGAGTATGGGCTGTTCTTCAATTTCCGTTACCTTGGCGGTGTGGATTTCGGAATTAATCATGTATCCCGCGTTGCAGAAATCGAATGCGAATTTGTCTGATACTGCGGTTATATCATTGCCCAGATAGCCGCAGTCAGGTGTTGTCATTTGGCTGATGGGGAAAGCCTTGGCAAAGAATCCTTTTTTCGAAATGATAGCCTGGCCGGACAAATTCTGCTGCTTTTTGAAATATGCTGTGTCGTTGCGGTAGGCGAAGATAAACACACGGCGGCGGCGCTGAGCTGCACCATAGGTGGCTGCATTGACAACGCGCCATTCTACGGCATAACCTTGCTCGCTCAGGCATGCAAGCATCACACCAAAGTCGCGTCCGCGCTGCTTGGAGGGGGATTTGAGCAAGCGATCAACATTCTCGAACAAGCAGAACGGCGGCTTTTTGGCTTTAATCGTCTCGTAAATCTGCCACCAGAGTACGCCTTTCTGACCTTGTATGCCTTGCTCTGTAGAAAGACTGTGTGCCACAGAGTAATCCTGACAAGGGAACCCTCCAACGAGAAGCGTATGGTCGGGGATATCTTCCTTGTTTACAGTTGCTATGTCAAGACACGTTGTGTATTCGCCTTTTCTGTCTACACAAGCGCCGAAATGGCTCACATAGCACTCATGTGCCCATTGGCGCGAAGCTTTTGGTTCCCATTGGCTGAACCAGACCGTTTCCCACCCGGAATTGAGCCGTTCCAGTCCTAATCTGAAACCGCCAACACCTGCAAAAAGTTCGCAAACAGTCTTGTCCATAGTCGTTGTGTGGTGGGATTATAGCAGCACACTCAGAAAAGATCAACCTTTTTTTCTGTACTAAATGTAATTACCGCTACGAAGTGCATTGATGGTAACAGCTCGTGCCAGCCAGAGATTTTGTGATAACATTCGGACCCCGTTTATTTCAAGGGGCTTATTGGTGGCATCTTTACCCGACCCTCGGACAAATACTAAGCCGTCGGATGATTTGGGGAAGTTAGGTGCGCTTCGGATGACTCCAGATTTTTTGTTGATAATCGGGTTTCCATGCTTGTCGAGTTCAACGACATCACGGAGTTCATTGTTAAAAATTAATTTTCGGATTTTCTCCCAGACAGGGCGTACTTCTTGATTAATGAAATCATCATCAAACGTGAATCTCTTAAAACCTTGGAATTTAACCTCTCCAAGGGGCGCGTTGGCGGTATCTTCGGTAAAGACGATGAAAAGGAACTGGTGATTAGCAAAGAATTCGTAGAACGAAGAATCTTCAAACGTCAGGTCTTTGTTCTGAATTTCCTCGAAATCGATGGAAAACAACTTCATGTCTTCTGTTGGCCGTCCGGTAGGTGAAAGTACCACACTTTTGCCCAGCATGCCAATTTTGCTGAATAGTTCAATTTGTTGCATTTTGGAAGCTTTGCCGCCAAACATGCGGATAACCAGCTGCTCAACAATAGATTTGTTGTATTTTGCTTGGGGCACATTTAAGTGACATGCAATTTCGTTAATCGTTTTTCCTTTATATTTGGCTGTCAGTATGCGGCATTGGGCATCCAACGATTCATAAGATGTATATGATTGAGGAAGCTGCTCCAGCTGTTTGCCAAAATGTTCTTGTACAATGGTTGTAACGAGGCTCCGTTTTAAGCGGAATCGAGGACGGTTTGGCCATTTGGGGGCAGTGTCGATGTAGAGTAATTTGTCTCTGAGTTCGGAGGAAAGCCTTGGATATTGGCTAGTGTAGTCAGGGAAATCTCTTTGCAAACTGCGGATGAACTCCTGAACAATCGTCCAGTCGCGTTCCAGAACGCAGAGGTCTTCGTCTGAGAACTCGTGAAATTGATATCCTTTGATGGGGAAATTCGCGTATTCTGCTGCCGTAACAGTGGTTTCGGAATCGTAGAGATAATACACGAGGAGCATTTTCGCCAGTTTGTGCCAGAAATTGGAATCAGGGAAAACTTCATCCACTATCTTTTCCGGAGAAACTGCTGTGATTGACATGGGCTCTTTTGCCTCATAGGCGTGTTCTCCTTTCTTTTTACTGTATCGGATTCCTGTGGTTTTCAATTCCACATGTTCATTATCGACAACTAAATCCGGTTCCTGCCTACTATCTGCGGGGTAGCCCAGCACAGATTGCTCAATGACCATACCTGCAATGCCGGTTATTTTCGGATTTGTGATGGCTTTGTCGAATACATGATTTTTGTCGACATTTCCCAGCGTTTTGTTGAGGCAAGCATCGAATATCTGAATCAACTGCTTGCGAGAGAATGAGTGCGCATTTGGAGTACCGTTCATGCTGGAGAAAGTTGTGGATATGTGAGAATTGATGCCCTATTATGTTAGCATCTTCGGGAATCAAGTTCAAGCGGTAAGCTGGAAATGTTTTGTTAGTGCTCTGTTTTTATGTGGTGATACCCTGTGTTCTGTTATGTTTGATTGTTTTTGTTTGACCTTTCCCGGCGGGATAGGATAAACTCCGGGCATGGCTAAGAAGCGTAACACGATTGAGGATTATCTGAATGAGTTGTACCGCCGGGGGATGGCGGGGGATGAGGAGGCGCAGCTGGAGTTTATCCAAGTGATTGTGATGGAGACGGCGGCACCGCTGGAGGGTGCGCCGCTTGAATGGCTGAATGCGCTGGTGGAAAAGGGGAATACGCAGGCTCGGCGGTGTTATTTTGCCTGGGCGATGAATGGTGATGCTGCCGATTGCGACTGGCTGCGGCTGGTGCAGTGGGCGGAGGAGTTGCTGGCCGAGGCACCGGGGGATGCGCACTGTATGCTGGGTATGCTTTACGAGCCGGGGCTTCCGGGCCTGTCGGATGCTAAGCTGGCCGAGGGACACTACCGCAAGGCGCTGGATGCCGGAAATGAGGGCTGCGGTTTTTATCTTGCTCGTGTGCTGTTGGGGCGTGAGGAGAATGAGGAACTTCCCTATGCCGAGGTGCGCGGGCTGCTGGAGCGGGCGGAGCGGGTGAACCCGAGTGCGCCGGTGTATGATCTGCTGGGTACGGTGTGCCAGGAACTGGGGGATGACGCCGCCGCCGTAAAATGTTTCCAGAAGTTGCACCGGCTGGCCCCTTCCGATTCTGAGTGCTGCCTGGAGCTGGCTCAAGCGTATGCTCTGGGGGCCGGGGTGCGGCAGGATGATGAGATTGCGCTGCGTTATTTCCAGAAAGCGGCCAATCTGGGGGATTCGTATGGCACGTTCATGGTGGGTCTGCATTATTATGAAGGCCTGGGTACGCGCCGCAATTTCAAGCGCGCGGTGGATTATTTCAAGCGCGCGCAGGAGATGGGCGATACCCGTCCGCTGTATCACCTGGGTATCTGCTGTTCCCGCGGTGAGGGGGTGCGCCAGGATGATGCTGCGGCTGAGGAGTACTGGCAGCGGGGCGCGGCACTGAATGATGCCCCGTGCTGCGTGGCGCTGGCTATGCACAGTGTGGATGCCGGCGAGCTGCAGCATGCTGAGGAGCTGCTGGCCCAGGCACGTGAGCATATGGTGGCGGGCGATGAGGAATTGGAGCGTCAGATAGAAATCGTGGAGATCTGCATCTCCTCTGCTCGCAACTTGTCAGAATCAGGTTCTATTTGAAGCCTGTCGCTTACCATTTGTAAAGCCCTAAAAAAGCTTTCTGCCGGTGTTGGCAGGAAGCTTTTTGTTAAATATAGGAAACGCCGCCATACGTGTCCCAAAGATTTGGCACACGTGGATTGACAATTGACAATTTACGATTGACGAATCGAAAGTTAGCGGCTTACGCCGATAGAGCCACGAATGAATGCTTACTGCCGATGGTGAGGCTAGTGATACCCCTCTACGATTTTTCACACAGAACACTATGCCTCTATATCGTTTGTGACTATTTTCCCATAATCTTTGGGACACATGTGAAACGCCGCTGGATTTTTTCTGTCTTTCTGCTGCGTCAGGTAAAACACATACCTCTGACGGACACTCTGCTCAAGGATGGGGAGACGTGCTATTCCTGTTTACCGGGAGCCTTGCCGTTGTTGTAAGTTATTTTCAATGCTGCGGTATTATTTTCCGACCTTTGGCCTCATTCCGGCTTATTTGTCGCTATTTGCCGGCAGTCGAGTACGCCTGCGGCCAGTGTGTTGACCGTCTATGGTGGTGCCTGGATTCTTGTCAGGATAGTACTGTTTTTAGATGTCGAAGCAGGGACCCTTCAATTATGATTCTCAGGACGGTAGACCGGGGGTAGGCAGACTTTCGTCCTCATACCCATTATGCACTCGTTCTATTCAGCGAGAGCCGAATTTCTCGAGCCATCGCTGGTAGCGGGTGGGATCAATTTCGCTGGGGTTGATGGTGGCTTTTTCACTGCGGAAAATCGCCGTGTGGAGTACCGGGATACCACATGCCGCCAGGTGGGAATCGATGGCGGCCTTATGTTCCAGCACTCCTGCCCAGTCTGGCGCATGCACCACACCCATAATCTGGGCACCGCCGAAAACTTCACCTCCGCTGCGCCAGTAGCAGTGGGTCATGCAGATATGGCGGCCGCATTCTGCTCCTGCTCGTTCTTCCATGCCGGTGGGTACTGCCCAGTGGAAGAGACCTGCGGCACCGGTTCCACTGTGCTTGTTGCTGCCGCCGGTGTGGTTCAGGAAGGTGGCAAAGCGGCCAATTACCTTGCGGGCATCCAGCTCTGCGGCAATGGTGCAGAACTCCTCGTGGCTCATGCCTATGCTCCGGGCCCGTGTTTCCCAAGGGGAACGCACCAGCTCCTGCGGTTGCAGGCTTTCTTTGAGCACCATGAGCACCTGCCAATCCTGCTCACTCAATTCCGGGCGCGTGGGGCATTGCATCACCGGAAGTGAAGTAGTCTTTTCCCCGGGGCGCAGCCCGGCTCGGCGTACATGCCCAACCCCCAGAGCAAACATACCCACAACGGGCAGGGGAACAAAATCTGTTGCGCCAATATGGGGCATCAGCAAACGGCAGTGTCCCTCCACGTTGTTGCTGCCACTGGGCACCTTGAGCGTGGTCCATAAACGGTAATTCGCGCCGGGGGCATTCGGCGAGTCACAGGAACGCAGCACCACATGCCCGGTAAAGGGGTCGTTTACCCGCAGCCATTCCCATGCAGTTTCCAGTTTTTCTTCCGGCACCTGCCAGGCAACCAGAGATCCATCGGCCAGGCTGGTGGAAAGCAGAGTCTGGCGAATGCGTCGCACGGTGCCGTTCTCCAGCATGGCGCGAAGCCGTTCCAGCACTGTCTGCACTGGAACCCCACTGCGTTTCGCAATCTCATCAAACGGGTGTACATGGAAGCCTGTCAGCTGGTCTTCCGCAATAGCCAGTATCTGCAAATCTGTCTCCGTAAGCTTCATTGTGAACGAGTGAGTCGAAAGTATACCAATTTCGAAGGATTAGGCAAGCCCTATTTTTTTTCTCTACCCTTCCTGCTCTTCCTGATTTGGCTATGTTTGGCTGACTGTTTGATATTTCAGCCATGAGTCCAGAATTTAGCAGCTTCATGTACACCACGCTGGTCCACATAGCGCGTGCGAAGCAGCGTGGCATCCCTGTGTCCTATCTCCAGCTGCAGTTCCGCAAAACTGCGGAAGTAGCTCAGGTGGTAACTTGCAAAGGTATGCCGCAGCGCATCCTGCGGCCAGGGGCGGGCTGGGGAATCCCACCCCGCCGCCCGGCGCAGTTCCCGCCAGTGGTGCAGCCAGTTTGCAGGGCATATCTTTTCTTCATTCTTCCTCTTGTGAGCCCGCAGAATCCGCAGCAGCGGCCTGTGAATCGTCACCCGCCGTGCACCGCCCGTCTTGCTGTGTCGGGGCAGGATGTAAATCGCCCGCTCCCGCAAATCCACCTGCTCCCAGGTGAGTCGTGCCACCTCATGCGGACGGATGCCGGCGTAGAGCATCATGCCCACCGCCGCCGCGCAGCTGCCACCCTGGTAGGTCTCAGCCGTCATTGTAATCTTCTCAATCTCCTGCGGAGAGAGAATCGGCACCTGTTGCTCTACTACCCGCGGCGCCTCCACCCGCGCCACAGGATTGCTGTCGCACCACCCCCGCTTCACCGCCGTGCCGAACACCCCGCTCAGAATCAGCCGCGCCTTCTGCCGTTGCCGGGGCGTATCAAACGCCTTCTCAATATACCCCGCACACTCCTGCGGCGTGATACTCCGCACCCGCTGTGCCGCCAACCCCTTGCAGCGTTTCATGAACCGCCGCGTAATATATCGGAAATCATACACCGTCCTCGTTCGCCTGTCTTTCCTCGCTTCCAGCGCAGCCTTCACTGCCTTTTCAAATGTCACCGTCCGCTCCTGTTGGCGCAGGGCTTCTGTACCGGCAGCTATGCATTTCATTGCTCGCTTCACTCTGCAGCGCCCGGCTTCTAGCGCTGCTTTTGCCACCAGGGCCGCCTCAAGTACATCTGCTCCTGTGCTTCTCAATACCGCCAGTGCGGCTTGCTCTGTCTCATTTAAAGTGTAGGTTGTCATAGCGTGAATTCGTAATCCGCAGATTTTGATTTAAATACGCTACACTGTAAATGATTTGCGAGATAATCAATGGGTGATATGCTTTCTGTATGAAACGATGAACTCACCCGTGATTTATTCTGTTTTCATAACGGGTTTTATGCTTGACTTACGGATTACGAAAGCGTAGAATACAGCCTGTTGGTAATGCCTGTTTTAGGCTAACTGAAATTATTAATTGGTATCTCCTATTTCTTTGTCTATGAAACTGCATCTTCCGGTAAGGTTGTTCCGCGCGATTGTCTCACTTATGTTGTCTCTCTGTGTTGTTGCGAACGCAAGCGATTTGCTTTCCCGAACTGCACACACGGCATCTTCTTCAGATTATACAGTGGTTGAGGTTTCTACCATTGATGACATTATTGATCATAATACAACGTCCGGCGATTATGCATTTTTTCTATTGCAGGATGTATCGTCTACAGGAGCTGTTTTGCCATTAAGCAGTATGGCATCAGGAAATCGTATAATCTCTTCCGAAACGGAGTATACAAATTCTCTTTCAGTTAACGGATCCCGTTATGTGTTTGCTACAGATTCAGGATATAGTGTATCGATTGCTTACTTGAATGAGTTGTCGATAACATCCAATGCTCCATATGTGGAGCTCTCGAGTGATTTGCCTGGCTGTTTTGTAGGTTCTGAAGAATCAACGATACTGTTTTTAGATAATAGGAGAGTGTTGTTTTCTGAAAATAGCGTTTCCCCATATGATAGTGATTACAGTGCTATCGGAGGTGCTATTTTTGTGCAAAGTTGTTCTAGCATAGCTGCAAAGAGTAATGGGGCCGTTGACTTTTCACGGAATGAAGTTAGGACCAGCGACGGTGCTGCTCTTGGTGGCGCTATCTGTTCATTAAACTCATGCATAACCTCCTTTGAGTTAAATGATAATGTTTACTTCACTTTAAATTACGCCATTTCTTCCAGTGCATATGCTGGGGGTGGGGCAATTTATGGAGGAGATGAAACAATAATTATGCTGGAGGAAAATGGAGTTGTTGGTTTCTCCTGTAACTTGGCTTCTAGCGATACTGCTGTTGCAATGGGGGGCGCTATCGCAGTTAGAGAAGAAGGTTATGTCGTGATTACAGCTAACGATGAAGTAGAGTTTTTAGATAATGGTGCGTGGAGTGATGACGGAGATGCTTCCGGTGGTGCCATAGGTGCTGACTGTTCCGTTGTCATAACGGGTAACCAAAGTGTAACTTTTGAAGAGAATGAGGTGATTACCGTAAGTGCTTCGGCAGCAGGCGGTGCCATTCGTTCGAAGTTGCTCGCATTGACTGCCAATGGAAATGTAAGCTTCGCCCAAAATGAAGCCATTTCCGAAAGTTCTTCTAAAACCTATGGCGGTGCTGTTTTCTGTGAAGGAGTTGCAATTCGAGATAATGCATCCGTAATTTTTGAAAAAAATCTGGAACGAAATGGTGATAATTACAGACTGCGAAGCTTGTATGTCGACAGCGAAGGTACTGTAGCTCTTTCTGCAGGCGCGGGTAAGAGTATAGAATTCCGGGATTCTATTTATGTGGGGGCTGGTAGTTCTGTGGATATCAAT
>DEPT01000049.1 GCA_002358905.1 Akkermansiaceae bacterium UBA3385 | reverse complement strand
CACGGGTTGCGGGTCCTCTGCAGCCAATCGAGCAGCGCGGGCCGCTGCTCGCTCCCGGGCTTCGCGACGAGTCTGTTCAACCTCGGCCTTTTTATCCGGTGAATCCGGATGTATCAAAGAACCACAAGACTTGAAATAGGCACATAAAGACTTCGACGCTTTGGAATAAAAGCGGTCATAATGTATACGGAGCGAACGCCCATGGCGATTCAATTCGTTGACATCGGCCCCTGCCTCAATAAGCAAACGAGCTATCTCCAATGCAGCCTCAGGGCTGTCTTTTTTTCTCGCAGGTATGTTAAAGAGAGGTTCGTGTCCATAGCGACGAGCGCGGGGGGAAACCTCAATGCCAGCCCCGGCCTCCAAGGCCAGACGCACGCCTTCCACATCCCCCTTGCGAATCAAATCAAGCAAGGGAATGGTGCCGAGCTCACGCTTCACTTCGCTAGACGAAATCGTTGCAATCTCCCCTGTTTTCACCACACCAGCCTGGCGCAAATGCTGCACCAACTCCGGGCGGAAGCAAGCCCAATTAAGGGACCAGTCGTTCATGCGCTTCTTCAGATTCTGCTCACCATACTGCAGAAGCAGCATGCGCATTTCATGATTGTAAGGCTCCTTCCCCAGTTCACAGAAAGGGGTGACAGACACCACACGATTTCCTTTCCAGGTGGTCATGCAAGCGTCAGGATCAGCACCCCGCTCCAGCAAGGTTCGGGCCATGCGCACACGGGCTGCAGCCGTACGGGCATTCATGAATCGCACCAGCAAGCCCAGCGGGGTATCTCCCACATAGCCCAGCTGCTGCCAGTCGATGGGGCGAGGGTCCACGGCTGCGCCGCCTTCGAGCAAAGCATTAAACAACGCTTCATCCGCATACACGCAGGCAGCCTGAAGAGCAGTAAAACCACTGGGAGACGTGGCATCTGCCTTGCCTGTTTCCAGGATTTCATACAGCAAGGCTGGCATCTCGCTCTGCCAGCTCCACTGCCCACGGTAAATCCCTGAGTTCTCTTCAATAACCAAGGGGTTATCGTGAGGATCATTTGAGGGTCGGACGTCCGCAATACCTGTTCGCCCAGCGAGAAGGTCCAGAGAAGAACAGAGTTCGATACTCCACACGGCTGCATGCAGCGTGGATGTCAGCACCAATGCGGCTATGAAAGCAGGTATTTTCATGCGGAAGTGGGGTGCGCAAAACGCGTGTTTATTGTCCCCTAATAATGGCTCAGCGTCAAGTCCATTCTCTGACTTGCGGAGTCAGAATAATCGCACTCGTGACCATGACCGCAGATTATACCGATGGCCTGCAGCCAGGAATAGATTGTGACCGTACCGACAAAACGCATTCCACGCCGTCTCAAATCACGGGAAACAGCATCTGACAAAGGGGATGATGTACGCGAATGCCAGGGCTCGCGCACTATCTCCCCTTTGGTAAAATGCCATGCATAGGCCGCGAAAGAGCCAAACTCCGACTGAATATCAAGAAACACCCTGCTATTGGATATGGCGGCCTCAATTTTCCCCCGATGCCGGATAATGCGGGTATCTGCCATCAGCCTCGCCACGTCATCCGGGCCAAAAGCGGCGACAGCGGAGGCATCGAACCCGGCAAATGCCTGTCGGAAAGCCTCGCGCTTATTGAGCACGCATTCCCATGATAACCCTGCAACAAAGCACTCCAACAGCAGCATTTCGTACAAATAGGAATCCTCATGAGAGGGAATACCCCACTCTTCATCGTGATAAGCGATGTAGAGTGGATTATTGTCGTTGACCCAGCGGCAGCGTCTCATATCTGATAACGAAAACCGGTGCAGGGATAACCTGCACCGGTGAAAAGGCAGATATACTGCAAGATTTAGTGCTTCTTGCAGAAGTCCTCAAGGCGGTCAAGGCCCTCCTTGAGCACGTCCAGAGAAGTGCAGTAGGAAATACGGATAGCATTGTCGTTACCAAAGGCAATGCCGGGAACGGCGGCCACCTTGTAACGGTCGAGCAACTTCTCGCACAGGTCCAGAGAGCTCATACCGAGTTCCGTGGTATCAATGAAGAAGTAGAAAGCACCCTTGGGCTCCACAACCTTAATCTTGGGCATAGCCATGAGACGGCTGTACACATACTGACGGCGGAAGTCATACTCCTCGCGCAGGTCAGAGATGAAGCTCTGGTCACCAGTCAGAGCCTCAATGGCGCCGTACTGGCAGAAGGTGGTTGCATTGGAGGCGGTGTGGTCCTGGATGAGCTTGATATACTTGGCAATATGAGCCGGAGCCGCGGAATAGCCAAGGCGCCAGCCGGTCATGGCATACCCCTTGGAGAAGCCATTGATGGTGATGGTCAGGTTGTAGATATCCTCGCTGAGGGAAGCCATGGAAACGTGCTTGGTGTCACCGTATACCAGGTGCTCATAGATTTCGTCAGCAATGATGAGGATGTCCTCGTCCACTGCAATCTGCCCCAGAGCGCGCAGTTCCTCCTCGGTGTATACGGTACCGGTCGGGTTGTGCGGCGTGGTCAGGATAATCATCTTGGTACGGGGAGTCATGGCATTCTCGAACTCCTCGGGAGTAATCTTCCAGCCATTCTCAGCCTTGGTTTCCACGTATACAGGAGTACCACCGCAAAGCTCCACCATGGAGGGGTAGCTCACCCAGTAGGGAGACGGAATGATAACTTCATCACCGGCAGAAATAGTAGCACGCAGAGCGGTATACACAGCAGGCTTGGCGCCGCTGCACACGCAAATCTGGTCGGGGGTGTAGTTCAGACCATTGTCGCGCTTGAGCTTATCGGAAATTGCCTGGCGAAGCTGGGGAAGGCCCACGGAGGGGGTGTACTTGGTGGCACCGTTATTCAGAGCCGTAATAGCAGCCTTCTTGATGTTCTCAGGGGTATCCTTATCGGGCTCGCCGCCAGCAAGGCCGTATACCTGCTCACCGCGGGCTTTCATCTCCTTGGCCTTGTTGGTCACAGCCAGTGTAAGGGAAGGAGACAGAGACTCAGCGCAATCTGAAATGAAATCCATTGTTGTAGGAGGTGGTTAAAATTGGAACACAGGGCATGCGATTCGGAACGCAACGCACACCGCGGGCTATTCTACGCATACCCACCCCCTTTGGCAAGGAAAATATACAGGGGTGACACGCTTTCCATGGATTCATACTTGTAATTGCAGGAAAGCAGAGTACAATCTGCCCATCATGTTGGCATTATTCCAAAGCATCAGTTCATGGTTATCCCGCTACACATCCTCCTTCGTCATTATGGCTGCCGTGGCTGCATTCATACTTCCGGAGTTATTCTTCTGGGTGCAGGGAGATGTGCAGGCACTGGTGCTGGGATTCATCATGCTGACCATGGGGATGACTCTGCGCCCGGCAGACTTCCGCATACTCGCCTCGCGCCCGCTGGATATCTGCATCGGAGCGGTAGCACAATTCAGCATCATGCCGTTGGCGGCGTGGCTGCTGGTGGCAGGTTTTGATTTACCCCGCGGCATCGCTGCAGGGCTGATTCTGGTAGGCTGCTGCCCGGGCGGGGTATCCAGCAATATCATGAGTTTTCTCTGCAAGGGAGATGTGGCCTACTCTGTAGGCATGACCACCGTCTCCACCCTGCTCGCACCTTTCATGACCCCGCTGCTCATGCTCTGGCTTGCCGGTGAAAGCATAGACGTTGATGCAGCCGGCATGTTCCGCAGTATCCTCTTTGTCACCATTCTTCCCGTGGCCATTGGTGCATTCTGCAATGGAAAGTGGGGCAAACGGGAATCGTATGCAGAGGTCTGCAAAGTCATGCCTGGACTCTCCGTCATCGGTCTGGCCTGCATCGTGGGTGGCGTCACTGCAGCCAAGGGCAGCAGCTTTTTCACCAGCGGGCTCCTCATCTTTGTAACCATTCTGCTCCACAATGGGCTGGGATATCTACTGGGATACAGCGTGGCACGTCTCACCCGCATGAACAGACCTAAGCGACGCACGCTCAGCATCGAAGTCGGCATGCAGAATGCCGGACTGGCCACCGTACTGGCCACTCGGCATTTTCCTGCCATGCCGGAAGCCGCCGTTGCTTCTGCCATCTGCTGTGTGTGGCACAGCATCTCCGGCACGCTTCTGGCGGGCGTTTATAACATGCTGGACCGCTGGAGAAAGCTCTGAAGCCAGAGCATTTCCTGCTCAAACTCCTCCAGAGAATTCATCTTGCGGCGGGTTGTTTCAACAGTCACCATAGCACCCGGCTGCAAAATGGTGGGGATGAACAAGCGCATATCCAGATTCCCCTGCCCCAGCTGCGTATGATCATCCACCAACTGCGCTGGGTCCTGCATATCCGCGAGATGATACATGGCAGGGGTCAGCGCGTTGAATTCCCGCAAAAGAGGCATGGGCTCCTGCTTCCGGTAATTGGCGGCACAAAGCGCATGCGGAATATCGAAGCAGAATCCACAACCGGCACCCTGCACCACCTGCTGAATTTCCTCCACAGATGAGCCACGGCATTCAAGAATCAGCCCTTCATTCCGGGTGATGCAAGGCTTATTCTCGATAAGAGCACGCGGCTCATGCAAAGCTGCCAGCTGATATGCAGTTTCCGCAATATCTCCAAATGTACCGCCGTGAAAGATAATATACCGGGCATTCAGTGCATCTGCAAAACAGCGCATTTCATCATATATCCTGCGATTTGATTCCGCGCACGCCTCCCGGGCAAGATTAAAGCCGTGCTTAAAATGTGCGGCATGGATTACAAAGGGCAACTCAAGAGTCTGCCATTCCGGCAGAGTATCCAATGTTCCCGGCACTGCATACAGCTCCAGATAATCAAAAAGACCAGTCTCATACAATCGACGAGCCTCGTGAACACAGGGACCGGTATTAACGGACCAGAGTTTTAATCCAATCTGAAACATTCTCCGGATGCTCATGAAAGACAGCGTATCTTTTTTCTGCACACTGTGCAAGCTCATATTTGAACATGCCAGCATTCCGGCTTGCACACGGGACGGTTTGGTGCTATGCTGCGGGGCGTTATGTGGACAGGACGTTTTTCTCAGCCTACAGCAGATTTGGTATTGGAATACGGTGAATCGGTATCATACGATTGGAAGCTTTACGAGCACGACATTGTGGGCTCGACCGCGCACGCACGTGCCCAGCTGAATGCCGGTATGCTCACACAGGAGGAGTTTGATGCCATTGCCAACGGCTTGCAGGAAATTCTGGCCGATATCAAATCGGGAAATTTCCAATGGAGCATGAAGCTCGAAGACGTGCACATGAATATTGAGAGCGAACTTACCCGCCGCATCGGCGCCCCGGGTGCCAAACTGCACACCGCCCGCTCCCGCAACGACCAGGTTGCCACTGATACCCGCCTGTATTGCCGCGCCCAGATTGACGAAACGCTGGAGCGTCTCAAGGATATGCAGCGCGCCCTGGTCCAGAAAGCTTCCCAATACGCAGAAGTCCGCATCCCCGGATATACCCACTTGCAGCGAGCCCAGCCGGTAACCGTAGGTCACCACCTGCTTGCTTATGTGGAAATGCTGGACCGCGATGCTGAGCGTCTGCGTGACTGCCGCCGCCGCGTGAATGTAAGTCCGCTGGGCAGTGGGGCTATTGCCGGCAGCACCATCAACCTGGATCGCAACGCAATCGCAACCGAACTCGGGTTCGAGAGCGTGACAGAAAACTCCATGGATGCTATCGCTGACCGCGATTACATCATGGAAACCCTGTTCGATCTTTCCATCATCGGCACCCACCTTTCCCGCCTGAGCGAAGACCTCGTGCTCTGGAGCAGCGCAGAATTCGGCTACTGCACGCTGAGCGATGCCCACACCACGGGTTCCAGTCTCATGCCGCAGAAAAAGAATCCGGATGTCTGCGAACTTACCCGTGGCAAAAGTGGGCGTTTGTACGGCAACCTCGTAAGCGTTATGGTGGCGGTAAAGGGGCTCCCCCTCACCTACAACCGTGACCTGCAGGAAGACAAGGAACCGCTTTTCGACTCCTTCGAAACAATAAGTCTCGCCCTTCGTGTCAACGCCGAAATGGTGGCAGCCATGCGCATCAACCCCGACCGCTGCGCTGCTGCAGTCAGCGATCCGCTGCTCCTTGCCACCGACCTTGCAGATTACCTCGTGCGCCGCGGTGTACCTTTCCGCAAAGCGCATGAACTGGTAGGCAAGGCTGTAGCTGTCTCCGTTGGCACAGGCACGCCTCTCAATGAACTCAGTCTCCAGGAGTTCCAGGAAATATCTCCTGAATACGGTGCTGATGTTCACGAAGTGTTCAATCTGGACAGAGCCTTCACCCTGCGCACCAACCCCGGTGCTCCGAACCCGGATAATACAGCCCGCCGCATAGAGTTCTGGCAGAACAAATTGGCCTGATGCTCACAGGGCCGCGCATTCCATACAGGCAGTGCACACGTCGGTGGGCGCTGCCTGTCCTATCATCAAAAGCTTTCATTTAATTCATCGTAATACAATTTAACACTTGCTTTTTTCATCGTAAACAGGCAGTATAGAAATAGCTCCCACATTCCACCCCTGATGACTACAAATATTTCTAAAATCGGATTAATACAAACCGCCCCCCTACCCGGAGATTTTTCCAATAATCTGCGCGCTATTGTGCAGGGATATCGGGAATGCCTGGATCACGGTGCCGAAATCGTCATAGCCCCATCGGCAGCCCTCTGTGGTCTTGAACCGCGGGATTTGGTCAAGCGTCGCTCCTTCATCAGCCAGACACGGGCAGCTCTGGATGCTCTATCCCAGGAACTGGGAAGTGCGCCGCTCCTGCTGGCAGCCTACACCACAATCATCAGCGATGACGAAATGTTCGTCGGGCTTGTAGGTGAAGACGATGATGCCAACGACTCCCCCTGGACAGGAGACAACCTCAACGTTATCCTGACTCCATACTTACTGGAAAAAGACAGCGTTACCGAACTGGAAAACAACTGCACAGTTAACATACGAGGGACGCTGTTCTACACAGATACGAGCGATGTAGAGCTTCTGCCGGATGAAGATTTCGATTTCATGGTACGTCTACCCAGTACCCCGTGGTACGCCAGTGCAGCCCAGGATGATGAGGAAACCCGCAAGTGGGAAGCCTGCATGTCCGAAAGCCGCGTCATCTGCTGCCGTGCCGTGGGCACTGTGGGTGGTAATCTGTACGGCGGTGGCTCAGCCATTTATTCCGCAACCGGACATACACTGCACCGGCTTCCGTTCTTTGAAACAGCAGCAAAAGTCATTGATATCAGCCGCGACCAGCAAGCTCTGCATCTTCCGGACCCGGACGAATTAATCACCAGCGCATTGGAACGCGGTATCCGTGACAATGTACGAAACAACTGTTTCAGTGGTGTATGCATTCCGCTGGACTCGCCGCATTCTGCCCTGCTGGGCGTTCTCTGCATAGAAGCACTTGGAGCTGCCAATGTGTGCGGTATTTCCTATAATCTGGAAAATGACCTTGCAGAAAAAATGGGCATCACATGTGTGAGGCCCCAGGTTTCAGCTCTGGCAGAAGCCGCAACAGCAGCCATGGGCGGGGAAGAATCTGCAGCGCTTATGGAGCGCATGCACGCCGCTATAGCCATTTCCCATGCGGAATCCAGAGGCATGATGTTCTGCAGTGCCCTGGCTCGCAGGGAAATCATGCTGGGAGAATTCAACCTGTACGGAACAAGCTGCGGACACCTTGCCCCCCTGGGCAACCTGTACGATATCGACATCTACCTGCTCAGTAAACGATTCAGTGAACAGTACAGCAACTTGTTCGGCAGCCTGACGGAACCAGCGCACGCCACAACCAACCGGATTATCCATGAGCTGGTGGATTTGAACACGCCGCCCTCTGCCCTGCTCCATGAGGATAAGAACTACATGTTCAAGGAAAATGATGTGCGATTGATTCAACGCAAGCTCGTGGCATCAGCCCTCAAGCGCACGCAGCTTCCCATCATCCTGCGCCTGGATCCCCCTGACCAGCGGTGCCATTTCCCGGTCACACACCGGCTGAACGACTAATACTTGGGTACAAGTTATTGAACCCGCATGAGGGTATGTAACGTCCACACGCTACATACCCTCATGAAAAGTAAAAACTTAACCAGATACACGTACGAAAATACGGATTTCCAGGGCTGGCGCGTCAGCATCCAGCGCTGCGGTCGCATCATTACTCGCTATTTTTCTGACCTGCAATATGGTTCAGAGGAAGACTCCAAAGCAGCCGCTATCGAATACCGGGACAAAGTCTTTGCCAATATGTCCCAACACCGGGATGATTTGCCGGAATATATGGACACCGAGCTGGAACACGTCCAGCAGCTCCTGAGAGAGAAAAGCTCAGGGCTTACTCATCATGATCAATCTCGCGGAGCTTCCCGCGCTTAGTCTTCTTCGCATTCTGCGGTGTTGACAATACCTGGGGAGCAAGCAGCTGCCGGAGTGTTGCGTTCTGGAAGAAGTTTGCTTTCTGAATGCGGGAAAACTGCAGAGCAAGCCGCTCCAGTTCATCTACAATAGGCTGCTTCACTCCAGCGGTATTATCAATGTACATCCAGAGTTCTTTCTCATCCACGGCAAATAAAGTCTCCAGAGCCTGCAGGCTGGCACGGAGTTCATCCAGCGCACCTTCAGCATCTGCCGGGGACTGAATCTTTGTCAAAGCGGCTGTTTCCTGCGCCAGCGCAGCAACGAGGCGATCGCACACATCTGCCATGGGGCTCTCCTCAGCGGCATGCAGAACCGTACTGGCTATGAGAATAGGAACAAGCGTCTTGTACATGCAGACATTTTAGGCTTTTCCAGGGTAAGATGTCAAGCAAAGAGCTCCGCAACAGTTGAAAATATGCTTTTCTTCGTGACAAATGCGTGCATATGCGTTAGGATAGACACACAGGAAACAACCTGTTCTTTCCTATGTCCCAGTCCATTCTCATCGTAATTCCCGCCCGCTATGCTTCCACTCGACTTCCCGGCAAACCCCTGGTCAAGATTGCCGGAGTGGAAATGATTAAACGAGTAGCCGATATTGCCGCCTCCATCTGCCGCAAAAACGAAAACTGCAGTTATGTGGTAGCCACGGATGACGAACGCATCGTAGAATTCTGCCAGGGTGTAGATGTACCCGTGGTGATGACAGCCGAAAGCTGCCGCAGCGGCACGGAACGCTGCTGGGATGCCGTGAGCCAGCAGGCTACCGCACCCGGATTCGTCGTCAACCTGCAGGGCGACAATCCCCTGTGTCCCCCGTGGGTCATCCAGCAACTTATTGATGAATGGAAGGCCAGCCCTGCCGATGTGTTCACCCCCTGCATTCACCTGGATTGGGCTGAATATGACCGGCTGGTAGAATCCAAGAAGACCACGCCGTACAGCGGCACAACCGTTCTTGTAGATAAGAATGGATATGCCATGGCTTTTTCCAAGAGCACCATTCCCGCCATCCGCAAACCAGAAAAAGCCCGCGAAACCATGGAAAAGAGCCCAGTGCGCCGCCATGTGGGTCTTTACGCCTATACATACGATGCACTCAAGAACTATTTCGAGCTGCCGGAGGGCGACTACGAAAAAGGCTGCGTGGAGGGTCTGGAGCAGATGCGTTTCCTCTTCAACGGGCTCCGCGTCAAGATGGTGGAAGTCAACTACCGCGGCCGCAAGACCACCAGCGGTGTGGATTCCCCCGAGGACGTAGCCCGCGTAGAAGCCATCCTTGCAGAATACGGCGAGTACGAGCTCTAATGCATTCATGAGCGCTATTCCGCAACATATCGCCATCATCATGGATGGCAATGGCCGCTGGGCCAAGCAGAAAGGCATTCTCCGCGCCAAGGGGCACGAGGAAGGAGGCCGCTCCGTGCAGCGAGCCATCGACCTTTGCCTGGAGCATGGTGTCAAGTGGCTCACACTGTACGCTTTCTCTACCGAAAACTGGGGGCGCTCCAAACTGGAGGTAAGCGCCCTCATGCACCTGCTGGATAAATACCTGAAGGAGCGCACCCCGGAGATGATGGAGAAGAACGTGCGGCTGCACGCCATCGGAGAGCTGCACATGCTGCCGGAAAACTGCCGCAACCAGCTCCAGGTCAGCATGGATGCCACCAGGGAGAACGATGGGCTCAACCTCGTGCTTGCGCTCTCATACGGCTCCCGCCAGGAAATCACTGCAGCTGTACGCAGCTTGGCCGTACAGGTACAGAACGGCACACTGGAGCCTCAGAACATTACCCCGGAAATGATTTCCGGCAGCCTCTACACCGCCGGCATGCCGGACCCGGATTTGCTCATCCGCACCAGCGGAGAAATGCGTATCTCCAACTACCTGCTCTGGCAGATAAGCTACGCAGAACTCTACGTAACGGATGTACTCTGGCCCGATTTCGGAAGAGAAGAATTCGAAGCCGCTCTGGCTGAATACGCTAAACGAGAGCGCCGCTACGGCAAGCGCTAATGCGCTTTTCCCTCTCTGTTTTTCACCGGTTTCCCTGCCAGGGAAACCGGTTTTCATTACCCTCATTCACACAGTGTCAAACACACTTCAACATTTTTCTTAACTATTACATATTATTTACTTGACATTCTGACAGGTAGGGGTAGCATCATGTCTGTCAGTAAATCTTTTTCCATCTATGAAACCGCACTTGCCCACTTCCCTTTTCCGCCAGCTTATGCTCATCATCTGTGCCGCTCCTGCATTTGGGGCAGATGCCGGAATGAGCACACCGGGCGCCATCGCCACACCGGAAGGATACACCGTAGTCAACGTATCCTCTGCCAGTGACATGAGCAGCCATGCCTCTACGGCAAATGTGGCGTTCAAAATAGCAGCCGGAGAGGAAGGAGTGGTCATGGACGAGCTCAGCACCTCCCTTAAAACAGGCAGTGGCAACTGGTATATCACCAGCGCAGATGCCTCCAATCTGTCCTCACTCTCCATCACCAATGCGGCAACCCGTCCCTTCTCCAGTGGCTCACTCACGGTAGAAAATCTGGCTGCACTGACTGCCACCGGCATCACGTTCACGGCATACAGCGATTACAACGGCGGCGCGTTCAGCTACATGTTTGGCACCAGCGTGTTCAACAACAACGGAACACTCTACTTTGCCGACAACTCCCGCCACTATGAATCCCGCGGCAACGGCGGTGTTTTCTATGTAGCGAACTCTGCTTTGCTCACCTTCAGTCACAACAACGACATCACTTTTGACAGCAACTATGCCAGCTCCCTCAAAAACGATACCAGCGGTGGTGCCATCTATGGAAAACGCGGGGCAAAGGTATCTTTTGAGAACAACAAAAAGCTGAGTTTCACCGGCAACAAAGTATTCACCGTTCCCGGGTCCAATGCCTATATCACCGCCTATGCACCGAAGGGCGGTGCCATTCACATTGAAGGAAGCGAAAATGGCGGCAGCGTGACAGATGGCGAAGGCTATATTGCCATAACAGGCAATGACGACGTACTGTTCCAGGGGAATATATCGGAAGCTGATTTGGAAAACCAGGCGGCCTACAACGCATACGGCGGTGCTATTTATGCCGGCAATGGAGCCGGCATCAATCTCAGCGGCAACAAAAAACTGACCTTCGATGCCAACAAAGTCCGCTCCGCTACCCGGGGCAGCAGCACAACGCTAAGCGCTATGGGAGCCATGGGTGGTGCCATCGCCGCAGGTGATGGTGCAACCGTGCAGCTGAACAATAATGAGCAGCTTTCCTTCCGTAGCAATGAGGCCTTCTCGGGCAGCGAATCTGCATCATCCAGCACGGTGTATGGCGGTGCCATCTACCTTGGTAAAAATGCTGTGATGGACCTGAACAGCAACGGCTCTCTCGATATCACCGGGAATGCGGCCATCTCTCAGGCTCCTAAATCAGGGTCTTACTGCTCTGCTTATGGTGGTGCCATTTACGGTGGCGACGGCAGCATTATCTCTCTGAACGATAATGCTACGCTGAATATCCAGAACAACAAAGCTTATTCAGAACATGGAAGCGCCTATGGCGGTGCCATCAGCGGCGGCACGGTCAACATTACCGGCAACACCAATGTGACCATTTCCGGCAACCAGGCAGACGGCGCTAAAGGCGCGAGCTGGGGTGGTGCCATACACGCCCAGAATGTGACCATTTCCGGTAACAGCAGCGTGCTTATTGAAAACAATGCAGAAATTGATGCATCCGGTACGCGCCTGATGGCCATACGGGCAGAAGAATCGCTTAACCTTTCGGCTGGGGCCAACCAGACCATTCGTGTACACGATACCGTGAAGGCCCTCGGCTCTGTTCAGATTAATACAACACAGAACAACAACGGCAGCGTTATTTTTGATGCCAGCAAGGTTGCCACTCATCTGGAAAAGCTTCTTGACCGTGCCGCTACAGCAGAGGAAATACGCACCTCTTCCACCAGCTTATTCGGGGAAGCCACGCAGAAAGGCGGCACCCTGCAGGTTCAGAGCGGAGCCCGGGTACTTGCTAACTCATACACAATCGATACAAGCACCGGCACCCAGGCGACCCTGGCCCTCCATTCCGGTAAGTTCCGCGCCGAAACACTTACTGCCGGCAGCGGAAGCAGCCTGGCCTTCTCTGGTGATGCCTACGCCTTGTTCAACGAATCTACGCTTGCAGATTCAACCGTCCTGCACTTTACACCGACTCTGGAGAGCAATGTACGACTTGCCGGCAATATCAATGCCGGGGAACTCACTATTTCCATCGACGCTGACCAGCTGAGCAAGGGGCAGAGTTTTTGTCTGTTCACGCTGGCTGCCGGCAGCTCCCTGGCTTGGGATGAATCCAAGGTGACGCTGGAAGGCGTATCCGCGGAGGATGCCCGGCTTGTCTGGAACAAAGGCAGCCTGTACCTGGATTATGGAGTGACAACGGGAGGAACCCAGGAAAGCATGCTGATGAAAGATGGTTATGTGCTCTCGGAAGAATACCGGGAGGTAAACCAGCAGACCGTTTCCCAGCTGAGCACCGCTGAGGGATCCCAGAAGTTCGTCCTGACCGAAAACGTCACCGTAGATAATCAGAACCTCGCTTACGATGCCCTCATCGGCCACTACGAACTGACCTCTGCCGATGCAGAAGCCCCGGTCAATCTGACGATTCAGAATCTGAAATCTGCCAGCATGGGCAGCCGCAGCGCAGCCTCTTACATTTGGATTCACCACCTGGACCAGGTGCAATTCCTGAACAACCAGGCCACTGAGTCCGGTTGCTCCATGTACCTGTATTCCGGGAGCACTGCAGAAATCTGCAATAACAACAGCGTAAGCTTCATCTCCTACCCGGATACACTGAGTGAAGCTCAGAGCCCGCAGATTTACGTGGGCGGCAACTCCACTCTCCGCATGGAGAATAACAAGAAAATTCTATTCGCCAACAACTACGGACGATTCGGAGCAGCCATTCAGGCTGCCGGGAATTCCCTGGTTGAAATCGCCCATAACCAGGATGTGGAGTTTACCGGCAACGGCTACGCCAAAGCAAACAACAACTCTTATGTAGACTACGGCGGTGCCATTCGCACCGCAGGAGCCGGCGCAGAAATCTCCCTGCACGATAACAAGAAGGTCAGCTTCAACAACAACATCTGCGAACAAGGTGGTGCCATTGCCCTGGCCGAAAGCAGCAAGCTGAGCATTTACGATAACGAGGAGGTATCATTCACCGGCAACGGTCGACCCGGAGAAGGCAGCGGAGGCGCCATTGCTCTCGGTCGGTATGCCACACTGGAAATTACCGGTAACAAGTCTGTGTCCTTTGATAAGAATGAGCCCGGATTCTATGGCAGTGGCATTTACGGTGAAACTTACAGCTCTGTCCGGATAGAAGGCAACGACAACATCTCCTTTACCGAAAACATCGGCGCCGGTGGTGCCGGAATCAGTATGGAGACCGCAAGCTCTCTTATCATCAGCGGTAATAAGAATGTCATCTTCGACTCCAATAACAAGACAGAGACTTCAAACGGGGGCAGCGCTAGTGCCATTCGGATTTTCCACAACGGCAGCAATAGCTACGCCGGAAACATTGTTGAAATCAATAACAATGAGAACCTGCGTTTCACCTACAATGAAGGCGCAGCCATCCGTATGTCGAACCTGCGCGGCTCCCTTTCCATACAGAACAATGACTCCGCCGTATTCGAGGGTAACTACGCCGTGGACACCAAGGGTAACTACACCCTTCAGGCCATGCGCATCGGCGCCCATGCCAATGCTGTAGAGCTCGGTGCGGTTACAGATATCTCGCTTTCTGCAGCACAAGGCAAATCCCTCGATTTCCGTGATGGCATCAACATCACCGGCAATGTATCTGTTTCTCTGAACAATCATTTCACGACAGCAGAAAATCAAAGCATTGCCCAGACCGGTGATATTATCTTCTCATCAGCCACCGTAGAAAAGAATCTGATTGCGCTCAAGGGCAGCAAAGATGCGGTGACTGCAGATGAAATCAAAAACTCCAGCACCTTCAACATTGAAGCCCAGACCAAGTTGCACGGCGGTCGTCTGCGCGTGGAGGATGGTGCCATTTTCACCGGTCACGGGCTGGAAGCCACGGCCGGCTCTGCTGCCACCGTGCAGGTGAACAATGCCACCATTGATCACACCGGTTATGACCTTATCTTCAACTCCGGCACCAGGCTGGAAGTGATTGGCAAGAGCTCCGTGCTCGGCAACCTGGTGATGAAGGCAGGTTCTGCTATGGTGGTCGATGCCGCCATCATGAGTCTGAGCGGTACCACCGCCATAGGCGATGAGGTGAGCCTGAGCTCCCGCAATACCAATGCCACCATTGCCAAGCTTGCCATGGCAAGCGATGGCATCACCGGTTCCGCCTCAGATTCCGGCATGCAAGATGTGACCCTGGCAGTCGGAAATGCCACCTATTTCCTCACCGGCATGACCCTGAACAATGTAGAGCTGAACACCACTGCCAATACAGCCTTCACGCTGACTGATGTAGCCGTGCAGTCCGGCAGCACCTTCAACCTCGGCAGCGGCGGCAGTGTGGTGATGCATGGTAAAGGTCTGTATGACATCGGCAATGCCACTACCATGGGCTCCCGCATTTCCCTGGATAATGACTGGACGGGAACGGTTCGAATGACCGGAAGCACTCTTGCTGGTCTGAACCTGGACTCCCTTGCCAAGGGAGACAATTCATCCGTAGAACTCAGCGGCGTGAAAGGCTATCTGAATCAGGCGAATAAAACAGCCCAGACATACGCCGCCAACCTGATTCTGACGGACAATGGAGACAAAGCGGCATGGGAAATCAACAACGGCTGGAGTGGTGACACCCGAACCTTCACCGGCACCATATCCGGCGAAGGCAGCATCCGCCGTACCACATGGAATGGCACCAATCAGAACATCATCTTCGCAGGCGACACCTCACAGTGGGATGGCGTGTTCTCTCACGAGGTGGACACGGGCGCTCAAAATGGTGTAACCATCATCACCAACCTGACCTTCAATGGTTCCTCTGAAATCAATGCAGAGATTACCACCAATGGCAAGGGTGAACTGAATGTGACGCTGGATGATGCCAACATCAAAACCCGAGCCACGGAGGTGAAGGTAAACAAGCAGATGTCAGTCACCTCGCTCACGCTCACAGAAGGAACCAATGCCCGATTCTCGGATACGCTGACCAGTGCCGCCGAATCCACCATCAATAAGGCTGCACACCTGAGTCTTGGTGAATCCTGCACCCTGAGCGGCTACGATGGCGGCATCGGCACCTTCGCCGGCACCGTTCTCAGCGCAGAGGCGGCAGAGGGCGGCAGCATGAGCGATATGAACGTAGCACTCGCAGCAGGAGATTTTGCCTTTGAGCAAATCAAGCTGAGCAACGTACACTTTGCCTCAACACTCGTTTCCACGCTTACCCTGAATGATGTGAACTTCGGGGACGATTGCTCATTCGATGTGGGAGCCACCGGCAGCATTGCCCTTTCCGGAGCCACGCTGACCCTCACCACCCCGGCCCTGAGCCTGGAGCATGATGGAATGCTGGTGCTGGACTGCTCAGACATCTTCCACTGCACCGCCAGCGGCGACCTGGTGATTTCTCTGGGCCTGACCCGCGAGGAACTGATGGAGGCCGGATACACCGATATCAGTGTTGATTTCGGCACTGATGTAGACTACACCACGCTTGCTCTCAGCATCGATGGCGCTGTATACACGGGTGTACAGAATGGAGCCGCCACCTTTACTCTGGTGCCGGAACCGGCCACCGCAACGCTGAGCCTGCTGGCGCTGGCTGCTCTGGCCGCCCGCCGACGCCGGAAGTAATCTCCATTTGCAAAATAAAACCACGCCGCCGTTTTGAAATCAAAACGGCGGCGTTCTTACATGGTCTTTCCGGTAACAAAAGGCGCTTACTGCAGCACCTGGAGCAGACGCGTTACGGGCAACCCGATGACATTATCCAGGTCTCCCTCAAAACGTTCAATAATCAAATCGCCGTGTTCCTGAATGGCATAGGCCCCGGCCTTATCATATACATGCACAAGGCTCATATAGTGACGAACAGCAGCCTCATCCAACGGGCGGAACGTCACTTTGCTGATTTCTGCAAAGTCACGGCGCTCACCGCCTGGCATGAACACCGCCACAGCCGTGCAGACACAATGGGTACGCCCCTGCAGACGCAGCAGCATCTCTACGGCGGCATCCTCGTTCGTAGGCTTACCAAGTGGCTGTCCATCAATGAACACCAAGGTATCAGCCCCTATAACGGTAGCATCCGGGTATTCCGCAGCCACAGCACCGGCCTTCGCCGCAGCGTTAATGGCACAGAGTATCTCCGGGGACAAGGAAGCATCGTGCACTTCCTCTGTATCACGCACAACCACACGAAACTCTACCCCTTCGCGGGAAAGGAGCTCGCTACGACGGGGCGACTGTGAGGCCAGGATTATCATCTATCCATGGGAGACATACGGTCCAGCACACGGTGGCGCACTTCATCCGGCAACTCGTGAATTCCCTGAATGGTAGTGCCCAGCAACTTGGTGGCAGCAGCACGGCAGGCATCACGATCCTCCACTGTTTCAAACTCCATACCCACCAGAGCACGGCCTACGTGCTCACCGGAATACCGGTAGTTGAAGTAGCACAGGTGGGCATACTGCCCCATTACGCGCATGAACTCAGAGAAAGCACCCGGGCGCTCAGGGAACTCAATCACAAAGAACACGGGATGACTCAGGCGCTCGCGGTCGTACGATATCATGCGGAAGCGGACATCATCGTGATTGGTCACATCACGGGCAGTAAGCCCCTTTGCTGCAAGTGCACGATGAATCTCCTCAAACTGGGCGTCCGTAGCCAGAACGCCGAAGACAGGCTGCTGAATATCCCCCGCAAGGCGGCCATACTGCACATCCGTCAGCAAAACGCCGGAAGGAATACTTTCCAGGTATTTCAGAATCTGCCCGCGTTTTGTCTCCATTGGAATCTGCAGGAACCTCTCATGACGATTGCTTTCCTGCACACCGGCACGGCTGGCAACCACCCCCATCTGGGTGAAATCCATATTAGCTCCGGAAAGCACAACCAGGCACTTCTCTCCGGGCTTTATATTGCCGTTATTCCAATCCTGGAGGAGCGCCGCAAGTCCCATGGCCCCGGAGGGTTCAGTAATCACACGCAGACCATTCCAGAGAGAACGGATAGCTTTGCACACCTCCTCATTGGTCACGGTGACAAAACCATCCAGCAACTCGGAACAAAGCTCGTAAGTCAGCTCGCCTGCCATTCGTACAGCCGTGCCATCGCAGAACACATCCACATAAGGCAGAGTCTTGCGTTCACCGCTCTCCACAGCCAGTTTCATGGAGGCCTGGTTCACGCCTTCCACGCCGATGCACTTACAATCCGGCCAGAATTTCTTGAACCAGCAGGCACAGGCAGCAGCCAGTCCGCCGCCACCAATCTGCAGGTATACACGGTCAAAAGGTCCCTCACCGCTCATCACCACCTCATCGGCCAGCGTCCCCTGCCCACCCATGGTAAACACGTGGTCATAGGGATGCACGAAGGTGAGGCCATTGGTATCGGCAAATTCATGGGCGGCGTGGGACGCCGCATCGTAAGAGTCACCCACAAGAACAATTTCCACATTCTCACCACCATGCATACGGACGGCATTCTGCTTCACCACCGGCGTGGAACGCGGCATGAAGATGTGAGCCTTGCATCCCAGGCGTTTTGCGGCCAGAGCAACGCCCTGTCCATGGTTACCGGCAGAGGCAGCCACCACACCATTGGCGCGCAGCTCTGGGCTCAGCTTGGCCATGCAGTTGTATGCACCGCGCCACTTGTATGCCTTAATCGGCCCCAGGTCCTCGCGCTTGGCAAAAACAGTTGCTCCGACCTCCGGAAGGCAGATTTCCTGAAGGGGCGTGGGAGACCCCACAGCATATACGCGCTGACGAGCCTGCAGGATTTCATCGAAAAGCTTATCTTTGAGTGTACTCATGGCTTTGTGCGCGTCATTCTACACTAATAACGCAGGATGATGCAAGAACGGAATGTGTAATCCGACAGGATTACACATGTGTCCCAAAGATTATGAAAAAATAGCCCTAAATGACATAAAGGCATAGTGTTCTGTGTGAAAAATCGTAGTGGGGTATCACTCGCCTCACCATCAGCAGTAAGTATTCATTCGTGGTTCTATCGGCGTAAGCCGCTAACTTTCAATTCGTCAATCGTAAATTGTCAATCGTAAATCCACGTGTACCAAATCTTTGGGACACGTATGACAGGATTATCCTTGCACCCATCCGGCAAATCTGCTACCCTCGGTGCTACCACCGCCCTTTCCCCATGGCAGAGAAATTCGATATCAACAGCCTGAATACCGCCCAGAAACAGGCGGTGCAGACCCTGAACGGCCCGGTACTTATCCTGGCTGGCGCAGGCACCGGTAAAACCCGCACCGTGACCTGCCGTATCGCTAATATGATTGCTAAGGGAGTCAATCCTCGCGGCATTCTTGCCCTCACCTTCACCAACAAAGCGGCCAATGAAATGGCAGACCGTGTAGCGGGGCTCGTCGATCGCAAATCGGCTCGTGCCATGACAGTGTGCACCTTTCACTCACTCTGCGTGCGCATTCTTCGCCAGGATATCGGCAAGCTGGGGTACAAGGAAAACTTTTCCATCTACACCGGTAGCGACCAGAGCGGGCTGCTCAAGCGGCTCATCATGGAGTATGGAGCCCGCCGCGAGAAACTGGAACCAGCCCAGGTATTGGCGGAAATGTCTCGCGTGCGTAACAACGGGCTGGAAATCGACCACATCGAGGATACGCTCATTGCCGCCGTGGCAAAGGCCTACATGCGCGAACTGAAGGCCCAGAACGCCGTGGACTTCGATGACCTGCTCATCCTCACGGAGCGGCTGCTGCGCTGCTACCCCACCATCCATGAAAAATGGAACAAGCGATTCTCCTATATCACGGTGGATGAGTTCCAGGACACCAATTCCCTGCAGATGAGCCTGCTGCGCCAGCTTGTCGGCCCGGAGCACAATGTATGTGTGGTGGGCGATGACGATCAGTCCATCTATGGCTGGCGCGGCGCCCAGATTTCCAACATCCTGGACTTTGAAAGTTTTTTCCCGAATCCAACCGTTATCAAACTGGAGGAAAACTACCGCTGCACTCGTCAGGTGCTGGATTGCGCCAATGCCCTCATCAAGCACAACGCCGGCCGACGCGACAAAACCTTGCGCACCAACAAGGACGGCGAATTCCCCGTCCGACTCATGGCCATGCCCGGCTCCCAGGAGGAGGCCGAGTTCATCGCCGATGAAATTGACCAGTTCCGCGCCCGCCAGAGTCTGCCATGGGAAGCATTTGCCATTCTATTCCGCGCCAATGCCCAGAGCCGTGCGCTGGAAATGGCGCTGCGTGAACGCCACATTCCCTACCGCATGGTCGGCAGCAAGAGCTTTTTCGACCGACGAGAGGTGAAGGACCTCATCAGCTACCTGCAGATGATGGATAACCCGGATGCAGACCTTCACCTGCTGCGTGTGCTGAACACCCCGCCCCGCGGCATCTCGCCCACAACGGCATCCTTCGCCATCGACTGGAGCCGGGATAACAAAAAAAGCCTGTGGGCCACACTGGTGGATTTATCCTTTCTTACTGAATGCTCCACCCGTTCGCAGAACAGCATCGAGACCTTTACCGAGATGGTAACCCGCTACGGTACTGAATTTGCTGCCAGCGAGCGGCCCTTTGTCGATATACTCCAGGATTTCCTGAACGAAACAGGCTACGAGGAATACATTGCCAAAAACTGCAAGACCGAGGAAGAGCGTATGCGCCGACAGGCTGCCATCGATGACATCAAAGTCGCTCTGCGCCAGTTCTGGCTGCCCGGCCACAAATTGACCGATTTCCTCTCCGGCATCTGCCTGGATGACAGCCGTGATGAGGACGACATTGAAAGCAAAAGCGGCGTCTGCCTCATCACCATGCATGCAGCCAAGGGGCTGGAATTCCCACAGGTCTACATCGTCGGCGTGGAGGAAGGATTACTTCCCCACACCCGCTCAGTGGATGAAGGCAGCCTGGACGAAGAGCGCCGCCTGTTCTACGTGGGCATCACCCGCGCACGCGAACGCCTGACCATGACCTACTGCGCCAAACGCAGCCGCTATGGCCAGGAAGAGCGCTGCCAGCCCTCCAGCTTTATCCACGAAATCCCGAAGCACATGTATGAGTTTGTGGACTACGACAAGCTCATGAAATCTCCTGTCTCAGAGGATGAATGTGCCGATTTCTTTGCCTCCATGCGCAGCCTGCTGGCAGAAGACTAAGCAACCTTGGTAATTGACGATTGACTATCGACTATTGACCATTGATAAAGTTCCGCGGGCGAAGTTCGCCACTCTATTCATTAATCACTAATCATTAATCATTAGAACTTATAGCTTGCGCCTACGTTCGCGCTGTGGGCATTGGCATTCTCCACGAACTCGCCGGTGTAGCTCGCGTTCACGCTCCA
>DEPT01000044.1:4937-26687 GCA_002358905.1 Akkermansiaceae bacterium UBA3385 | reverse complement strand
TTGACTATTGACTATTCACTATTCACTATTCACTATTCACTATTCACTATTCACTATTCATTAACCATTAATCATTAATCATTAATCATTAATCGCTAATCATTAATCATTGTTATCTGTTTGGTGGTGATACGCATAAAAGGCTTGCGTTGTCGGGAGAATAGCCTATAATGCGAGTGTGATTTTTGGGCGGATAGTGAAGTTTTATGTTGAAGGATTCCGGAGCATGACGCTGGGGCGGGTGCTGTGGGGTATTATTCTGCTGAAGCTTTTTATTATGTTTGCCGTGCTGAAGGCTTTTTTCTTTCCGGCGTATCTGCAGGGAGGTGAAGAGGAGAAGGGGAATGCAGTGCTGGGTGAGCTGACGAGCCGAGCTGGCGAAATGGAGAAATGATGCAATTTTATGGATGCGATAGATACGACGCTGGTTGATTGGTCGCGTGCGCAGTTTGCGCTGACGGCGATGTACCATTGGATTTTTGTGCCGCTCACCCTTGGGCTGGGGGTGGTGATGGCGATTATGGAAACGCTGTATGTGCGGACGGGGCAGGAGTTCTGGAAGCAGACGGCTAGGTTCTGGATGAAGCTTTTCGGCATTAATTTTGCCATGGGTGTGGCCACGGGGATTATTCTGGAGTTTGAGTTCGGGACGAACTGGAGCAACTACAGTTGGTTTGTGGGTGATATTTTCGGTGCGCCGTTGGCGATTGAGGGTATTGTGGCGTTTTTCATGGAGTCTACCTTTATTGCTGTTATGTACTTTGGCTGGAACAAGGTGAGCAGGGGGGCTCACCTGGCTTCCACATGGCTCACGGTTACAGGAGCGACGCTGTCGGCGTGGTGGATTCTGGTGGCTAATGCGTGGATGCAGCACCCGGTGGGCATGGAGTTTAACCCGGATACGGTGCGTAATGAGATGGTGGATTTTGCGGCGGTGGCGCTCTCGCCGGTGGCGGTGACGAAGTTTTGCCACACGGTGACTTCCAGCTGGGTGCTGGGGGCGGTGTTTGTGGTGGGGGTGAGTTGCTGGTATCTGCTGCGCGGGCGGCATGCTGAGTTTGCGCGAGCCAGTATGCGGGTGGCTGCGTGGTTCGGGCTGGTGGCGGCGCTGCTGACGGCCCACACCGGGCACCAGAGCGGGCGTGATATTGCGCTGCACCAGCCGATGAAGCTGGCGGCGGCGGAGGGCTTGTACGAGGGTGGAACGAGCCAGGGCCTGGTGGTGGCTGCTGCGCTGAGGCCGGGGGTGGACTGGGCGGCCCCGGGGCAGAAGAGTCCGTTCCTGTTCAATATAGAGCTTCCGTATGGTCTTTCGTTTCTGGCTACGCATGATGTGAATGGCTTTGTGCCGGGGATTCGCCAGTTGCTGGAGGGCGGCTACACGCAGCCGGATGGCTCTGTGGCGCTTTCTGCAGAGGAGAAGATGGAGCGTGGCCGCAAGGCGATTGCGGCGCTGGCTGCTTACCGCGCGGCTAAGGATGAGGTGGAAAAAGCGGCGGCACTGGAGACGCTGCGGGCGAATTTTGCTTACTTCGGCTATGGGTATCTGAGCTCCCCGGGGCAGTTGGTTCCGCCGGTGCCGCTCACGTTTTACGGCTTCCGTATCATGGTGATGCTGGGGGGGTATTTTATTGTGCTTTTTGCCGGGGTGCTGTTGTTCGGCAAGTGGATTTGCAGGTGGAAGCCGGTGCTGTGGGCGGTGGTGCTTACCACGCCGCTGGCCTGGCTGGCGAGCCAGGCGGGCTGGGTGGTGGCTGAGGTGGGGCGCCAGCCCTGGGCTATTCAGGGGCTGCTGCCGAATGTGGCGGCTGTTTCACGCCTGGATGTGGGGGCGGTGCAGACGACTTTCTTTATTTTCCTGGGCTTGTTCACGCTGCTGCTGCTGGCGGAGCTGCGTATTATGGGCAAGGCCATAGCTGAAGGACCGGAGGAGTGAACAAGGAATAGTGAATAGTGAATAGTGAATAGTGATTAGTGAGTATGGATGAGCTATTTTTGTTGCAGCATTATTGGTGGTTCCTGGTTTCGTTGCTGGGGGCTTTGCTGGTGTTTCTGATGTTTGTACAGGGCGGGCAGTCGCTTATCTGGACGCTGGGGCGCACGGAGGAGCACCGCCGCATGCTTCTGCTGGCTACGGGGCGCAAGTGGGAGCTGACCTTCACGACGCTGGTGACGTTCGGCGGGGCGTTTTTTGCTTCGTTTCCTTTGTTTTACAGCACGAGTTTTGGAGGGGCGTACTGGGTGTGGCTGCTTATTCTGCTCTGTTTTGTGCTGCAGGCGGTTTCGTATGAGTTTCAGCTCAAACGCAGTAATTTGCTTGGCATGAATACGTACCGCGTGTTCCTGTTTGCAAATGGGGTGCTGGGGCCGCTGCTTATTGGCACGGCGGTAGGCACGTTTTTTACCGGCGCGGAGTTTGTGGTGGATAAAGCGGCGGTGACGAATCCGGCTATGCCGGTTATTTCCCGCTGGGCTACGCCGCTGCACGGGCTGGAGGCTGCGCTGGTGCCGCAGAATCTGCTGCTGGGGCTGAGTGTGTTTCTGCTCACTCGCTTACTGGCCTGTCTGTATTTCATGGGCTGCATGGCTGATGTCGGGTTGCGCGAGGTGTGCCGTCGGCGCCTGTGGATGGAGGGGCTGTTTTTTCTGCTGTTCTTCCTTACCTGGCTGGTGAACTGGCTTGGGGCTGCGGGGTTTGCCTATGTGCCGGAGACTGGACTTGTTTACCAGGAGGAGGGCAAGTACCTGCTCAATCTGCTGGCTATGCCCGGGGTGGCAGCACTGCTTTTGCTGGGTGTGCTGCTGGTGCTGGCCGGCTGGGGACTTGGCTTGCGCGGCTGGGGGCGCTCTTTCTGGCTGGCCGGGCCTGGATGTGTGTTGGTGGTGCTGGCGCTGCTGCTTTGTGCAGGGTGGCATGACACCGCGTTTTACCCCTCGGTAGCTGATTTGCAGAGTTCCCTGACGATTGCGAATAGTTCATCCAGTTTGTTTACGCTGCAGACCATGACGGTGGTTTCCTTCCTTATTCCTTTTGTGCTGGCATACATTGCCTGGGCCTGGCGTGCGCTGGATAAGCAGCCGGTTACGCCGGAGGAAGCGAATCAGGGGGAGTGAATGCCCTGCGCCTGATAATAGAGAAACGGCGTATCCCATGCCGGGGATACGCCGTTTTTTGAGAGTGAGGTGATGGCTGGCTCAGCGTCTGCGGCGGCGGGCTGCAAGCCCGAGCAGGGCAGCAAGGCTCAGTATGGCTGTTGCGGGTTCGGGGATAATGCGGGGCTCTGCCCGGAGCCCTGCAACTGCGGTGAAGGTAGCCCCCATGTTTTCATTAAATGCTATACTGCCGGTTCCTACCCCGCCTTTTTCTACATAGGTGCAGACAACATCCTTGCTGAACAGCTGGGGGGCGTTATTGATATCATCCGAATTGGTGAGCCAAACCGCGGTAAGTTCATAGCCATTGGCAGTTATCTCGTATTCTGCACCCCAGAGGGTATAGGCATGAGCCACCCCGGAGTTCTCGGTGGACAGCGTCAGGGCATATCCATTGCTCAGTGCATTAACCACTGCCTCACTGTAGGCGTAAGGGTTATTGGAACTTGTGGCAATGGTGATGGGATAGGCGCTTGTATCGTACACCTTGCTGAGGAATCCACCGTTGGCATAGGGGATGTATTCTGCCGGCATACCTTTGTCGATGGCAGCCCAGCCGTCACCGTTGGGGGCGTTCCAGTCGCCGTTTACCCACCATTCGTATGCGTATGCTGCCTTGCCGCCGCCGTTTGTGTATACGCCTTTGAAGGTGTTGAATATTTGTTCATTTTGCGGTACGGATGAGGTGATGCTGGCAATGTTGTGATTCTGCCACCAGGAAATAACATTGCTGGCAGATGCGGCCCAGCACATGGCGGTATCGGCCATGGTGCCGTCATTGCTGCCTGTTTTGTGGTAATCGTACCATCCGCCGTCTTCGGAAACGCCGGGTGCCCAAACTTCTGCAGCCGGAGCAGACAGACTGGCGGTCAGAAGTAACGCTGTGCTGAGAATGTGCCGTTTCATATTTTTATGTATAGTACCAGAATCTTGCGTGAAAACAAGGTAATTAACGCATACGGAAATAAAAAACGGGTGTGTCATGTTCAGGCGGGCTACTGCTCTTGAGGCAGTATAATCAGCTTTCAGGTATTCGGTCGATATACCATACGCGTTGGCGTAATGAAGCAGTAGCCGACAGCGACTGGTTACTGTTGCATCAGCCATGAGGAGTACGCTTGTCTCATTGCATCTCCCTGGGGAAATTAAATCGCGGTTTCAACGCTTTACATAACACAGTGAATACTCAAATGATAATAACGCAGGAAGGGAAGTTCCGTTGCTGATGCAGCGGAAACTTGTCGCTTCGCTCAATGAAATACACGGGCAGGCCCGTGATGAAATCCGCCCGTTGGGCGTACGAAAGCACGGCTGTTGCCGCACATGAATTACCGCCAGGCGGCGGTACGAAAGCGGCACTTTGTGCCGCATACTCTCATCGCTCAATGCCGATTTGCCGATGAATGGCTGATTAAGCCAACGCGTATACCATATATAGAACATGAAGTCCCGGCGCGAGGTCTTCTTCTGTGAAACCGAATGGTTCAATTAGACACAACAAACACTGTTAGCATGAAAACAGAACCGAGTAGCCCGGGCAAGAAAGGCCAGATTGCCAAATTGGGTGTATTTACGCTGGCCATGATTAATGTTTCCGCCATTGTAAGCTTGCGAGGTTTACCGGCGGAAACAACATACGGGTTGAGTTCCGCATTCTATTATATTTTTGCGGCTGTATTCTTCCTGATTCCGGTTTCGCTTGTAGCAGCTGAGCTGACAACGGGCTGGCCGCAGAAGGGCGGTGTGTTCCGCTGGGTGGGCGAGGCTTTCGGTGCCCGCTGGGGGTTCCTCGCTATCTGGCTGCAGTGGATTCAGACCACCATCTGGTTCCCCACCGTGCTGACCTTTGCCGCTGTTTCGCTGGCATTCATGGGGCCGGACCAGAGCTGGGATCACGTGCTGGCCTCCAATAATATTTATGTGCTGGTTATTGTGCTGGTGGTGTACTGGCTTGCAACGTTCCTGAACATGAGAGGTATGCAGACGAGCGGCAGTATCACGAAATGGGGCGCGATGATTGGTACGGTGATTCCGGCTGCTCTGCTGGTGCTCATGGGTATGGTGTACTGGGGGCAGGGAAATCCCATTGATATCAGCATGAGTGCACGGGATTTCATTCCGGATCTTTCTAATTTCAACAACATTGTGCTGGCTGCCAGTATTTTCCTTTTCTATGCCGGCATGGAGATGAGTGCCGTGCATGTGAAGGAATGTGAGAACCCCAGCCGCGATTACCCGCTGGCCATTGCCATTGCCTCGGTCATGACGGTGTGTATCTTTGTGTTCGGTACGCTGGCTATTGGCTTTATTATTCCGAAAGACCAGATTACCCTGACCCAGAGCCTTCTGATTGCGTTTGACAATCTCTTTGCCTATTTTGAGGTTTCCTGGCTGGGGCCGCTTATGGCGCTTTGCCTCGCTTTTGGTGTGCTGGCGCAGGTGATTGCCTGGGTGGGCGGGCCATCCAAGGGCTTGCTGCAGGTGGGCTGTGCGGGGTATCTGCCGCGTTTTATGCAGCGCACGAATAAGGCGGGCGTGCAGGTCGGAATTCTGATTCTGCAGGGGTGTATTGTCACCTTGCTCTCGGTGCTCTTTGTCGTGCTGCCCAGCGTGCAGACTGCGTACCAGATTATCAGTCAGTTAACCATTCTGCTTTATTTGATTATGTATATGCTGATGTTTGCGGCTGCTATTTATCTGCGCTATCGTGAGCCGGATGTTCCGCGCTCTTTCCGCATACCCTGCGGCAAGCATTTCGGCATGTGGGTCATCGGTGGTCTTGGGCTGCTGGGCAGCCTGGTAGCATTCCTGTTCAGCTTCATTCCACCGGGGCAGATACCGGTAGGCAGCCCGGCCGTATACGTGGGTATCCTGATTGTGGGTACCATAGTGTTTGCCGGTATTCCTCTGCTGATTTATTCCTTGCGTAAATCCAGCTGGGCAGATCCGCAGGCAGTGGCAGAGTTTGAGCCTTTCTCCTGGGAAAAGAAGAAGTGATGCCGAGACAGAACAAAAGGAGCTCCTCGAATCGGGGAGCTCCTTTTTCTGTTACAGGATAAACCGCATTTTTTCTGCGGTGGTTCGGAAACGAAGTACGGTGTTTAGACGTTCGTTTTCCAGCAGGGAGACAAAGCGGCCTTCCTTCACCATGGTGCGCAGACCGGGGTCGCGGAATAAATCGAGCAGACGCGAGGGCTGGGGAATACCGCGCCCGGCCAGCTGCGTGTTGTAGAAATTGGTGAAGGTGGGTTCATCCAGCGTGCAGCCGAAGGCCACCAGACAGGCCAGATTGGTCTGGGCCGGGTCATCGATGGGGTCGAGACTTTGCATCCAGCCGGTAACTTCTGATTTCCGCAGCGCGGTGGATACGCGTGTGAACCACGGGATGGAGGGCATTTCTGCCGCTGGGTTGGAGATTTTCTGCATCTGGGCTTCTGCCAGTTCATGGTAGTAGCGGATGCGGCATACATTGCCGTAGTAATTGATGCCCATCATGGTGACCCAGAGCATGATAAGGCTCATGAGGACTGTTGTCAGTACACCGCCTAAACCGAACTTTTTCTTAAAGGAGAAAAGCTGGGATATCCACACCATGCCGTGGAAGAAAATCAGCAGGATGAAGAGGGAGACACTCCAGGCCAGGGCTTGTACCATCCATGGTTCCGGAGAGTCGGTGATGAAGGAGACATAGGTGAAGCCGTTTTTCTGCAGGAACATCCAGGCCGCCACGGAGCCGGACACGGCAAGCGCGAGGAGAATCATCCGGATAACGCCTTTGATAAGGGCAAAAATGAAGATGCCGGCTACAAGAATGCCCAGGACGGTGAGAATGACAGGTGAGGTTTCCATATTGATAAGAACAGAGATCGGGTTAGCGTATGAAAGGTTGTAACTGGCGGACGGCCTGAGCCGCGGGGGCGTGCTGCGGTGAAATTTGCAGAGTCTTCTGCAGGGCCCGCAGGGCAGGGCGGTACTGCCGCAGCTCAATGAGGATGAGCCCCAGTCGGTACTGCACCTCGGCATTCTGCGGGTGTTCTGCAGCGCAGGCCAGCATTTGCTTCAGCGCGTCCACCGGGCGGTTCTGCTGCGCGAGGAATACGGCATAGTCCATGCGTGCGACCGTGCTGGCGGGGTCTCGCTCCACAGCGCGCTGGTACTGGGTTTCTGCGGTTCGAGCATCGCCGGCTGCTTTTGCCAGCATGGCCAGCTGCATGGCACCTGTCGGCTGGTCCGCCTGGTGGGCAGCGGTCTGTTTCATTTCCTGCAGCGTGGGATGGGCAGCGGGCAGATTCGGGAAAAGCTGCCAGCCTGCGGCGTGGCGTACACTGCGTGTTTTATCTGCCAGAGCCTTGCGTGCGGCATCTCCCCCCAGAAGTTCAACGGCAGCAGCGCGCACCAGTGCATCGGCATCCTGAGTGGCGCCCAGTGCCACGGCCTGCACCTCAGGGGTAAGCGGGAACTGCGCCAGCAGCCCCAGCAGGGTGGCACGCCAGGCGGGGATTTCCTCTGCGGCATAAGCCGCCAGCAGCTCTTTCACGCTGCCTTTGCCCTGCAAGGCATGCCCGGCGGCGCGGAAACGCTGGCGGTATTTGCCGAGTCGCTCCACTTTGTAACGTTTTTCCAGGTATTCCATGCACCACTGGTCATCCTTGTCCTTGTGGCAATTCAGGCATGCGTTCGGCACACCCAGTTCCAGGCTCATGCGGGGGTCCGGCCAGTGCAGGGCATGGTCGCGGCGCGGGTCGCGCCCCATGTAGGTCATTTTCGGCATGTGGCACTCAATGCAGGGCATGGCCTTGCCGCCGCAAAGCTTATTGTGCCCCACCTGAGGGGCCAGAACACCATTCACCACCTTGTTGGTTCCGTGGCACTGGAGGCAGAGTTCGTCATTCTCGGTGGGTTTATTCACCTTGCCGGAATGCGGGTCATGGCAATCATAACAGGTAACCCCTGTGCGTCCCATCTTGTGCAGACGAAAACTCGTTTCGCTATAATCTTCCTCCCACTGCAGACCGTTCGGGTAGAAAACGCCGGGAACCCTGGGCAATTCCAGTCGGAAATGGTCATCGAACTTATCCCCCACAGTGAAATCGGGGGTTAACTCCTCGCGTCGGGCATGGCAGCTCGCACAGTTGTCATCGTGCTGGGCAGCGGTCAGTTTACGGTCGCCCCTGGCCACCAGGCAGCTGTCCTGCGCATCGGGCGCATCGGAAACCTTGTGACATTGAATGCAGGTGATACCCGGTTCCTGCCATGTGGCACGGAAAGTATCGGTTTCTATATGATAATTCTTGCGGAATCCGCTCATGTGGCACCAGGCGCACTGGGATTCCCAGTTCATGCCGCGGCCTGTCCAGTGCCCCCACTCTCCGGGTTGGCGAATGCTACCCCCGCGCTCCTGCTGCAGGGCATCATCACGAAAGACATCGAACCACTCCTGGCGTTCTACATCCCAGGCGGCACTGGGCGTCTGCAGACCGCCATCCTTCCAGCGCAGCAGGTACTGCACCAGCGGCTCCCTGCCAATCACGCCGCCTACTTTATACAGATGACCGGTAGCGGTATCGCGCATCTGGAACTCGCCCGCCGGGCCGCGCTGCATCTCCAGCTCCATACCATGCGCCTTGATTCGCTGCCCGGCAAATGCTGCGGCATCCAGCTCCGGGGTGGCGTGGCGCCAGGCCCAGGCGTGGTCGCTACCGGCCCAGGCGGCATATTCCTTCTGGTGGCATTCTGCACACTTGCGCGAAATGGACAAAGCCGATTCATCCCAATGCTTCCGCTCTGCCTCGGCTGCAGAGCCAAGGGCAGGGAAGGTAAGAAGTAGAAAAAGGAAGGATGTCCGCTTCATGTGTGCACCGCATTCTACCATATCCCGCCACCCGTGCGCAAATGGAAACAGAGTCCTCATTCAATAAATTTGCAAAAAAATAAAATTTAGACTTGCATTCGTGGCTATGCTCTGATATACTGCTGCCACACGCACGAGTAGCTCAGTGGTAGAGCGGCTGTCTTACACACAGTTGGTCAGGAGTTCGAATCTCTTCTCGTGTATTCACCGAGCCTGCTTTCCGACACAATTTGGAAAGCAGGCTTTTTTAGTTTATCGCCCTATATTTAACGGCTTACGGAGTCCTGATATTGCAACAAAAAAAGAACCAAGGACGATTCAAACAGCCGTTTTTTAAGCTCCGGGACGTTCCCGGGACTGCAAAGGACTAGGGGTGCAGGATACCTCTCACCTCCATTATCAGGCATAATCTGCATAGATTCAGCGTCTTATGAAAATTATGGCAGTTTTCTCTTCTTGTAATTCATATATATTGATTGTAAACGCTTAGCGACAATAATTTAACCAGAGCGTATACTGCCCTGCCAATTTTCAGCCCAAAATCGTCCTGCTCTGTGCTAAATCAACCGCAACTTCCGGGAGGACTGTAGGGGCTCAGATTGACCTGAAATCGCTTCTCAAATCATCCTGTAAGTGATTGAAAATAAATGAAGAAAAAGTAAAAAAAGTGCTGGACATTTATCGTGAGTTTGCTATACTCTACAACGAGATAAAGCCTTAATAGCCAAACAATTAAACCATGCAAACAAGACTCCGAATAACCCGCTACCAGAAGACCCGCTACTGGGCGATTTGGAACGAGGGGGAGCTACTGAGCGTGACTGTTTACAGAAAAGGCGCACAGGCGGTTCTCAACTACATCAACAATATCATTAACACCCCTACAACACACAACAAGACTATGGCTAAGACCAAATCCAACGATACCTCAGCAAACGACACTACCATCCTCAAGGCCGTCAATGGCGAGGGCAAGACAATCCGCATTAAGTTCGACCCGCTGGGCGTAAGCGTCTGCTACAACTTAAAGGGTAAGTGGATAGCTCATGAAATATACAACCAGCCGCTGCCTGAGCTGGTGGCCGAGGGCGTATTTACCATCGAAGACGAGGATTCACAGAATGCCTACAATAAGTATTTCGGCAAAAAGGACAAGCGTTCCAAAGCAAAGCGCAAGTCCAAAAAACAGAATCAGAAAGTTAAGCAGGTTGAGCCGGAGGAACAACAATCCGAAGCGATTGAGGAAACTCCCCAGTCGGAAGAGATGGTGGCAGCAGAAATCAATGAAGAAGTAGAAGCCGCCCTCTGGCAGGAGATTGAGGAAGCCCGCGAACAGGAGCGTTTCATGGAAGTTCAGGACACAGACGAGGCTCTGGACGTACTGAACGATGAGAGCACATTGAACGAGCCCGTGACGGACGTGGAGCCGCCCGCCGAAGCCCCGGCACAGGAATCGGACGCTCAGCCCGCTGAGGCGAAAACAACGGATATAGTAGAAATCAAGCTCGCCACATACAACGTGAAAAAGGCCGGACAAGCCCCGATGGCCATAAACGCCGATAACAAGAACATCCAACTGGAACCCGGCGACCAGCTCCTGAGAATCTACAAAGGCATACTGATTGAGGTGAACGTACAAGCCGATGGATACGAATGGCAAGGCACCGTGTACCCGACCCTGACCCACATCAGCTGGAAAGCCGCTGGCTACCAGATAGGCGGTAACGCATTCTTCGGGCTACCCAGCAAGCCTCGCAAAAAGGCTTAACCCAAACGAGAACCCCAGCGAAGATGCCGGGGCTTCTCCTTGCTGCGGGATATTTGCCCGCTAATGAGTTTCAAAGAGAATCCGCTCAATCTCATCGGGTGGCAGATTGAGCATATTGAGCAACCTGTTCATGTGGGTATGCGAGACCCCTATTTGCTTTGCGAATTGACTTGTTGAGCCATATTGCCCGCTAGTGAGATATTCTTCAAGAATCAACGCATTTGCCATCTTGATTGCCCTGTTTGTCGGCACTCCCATCTGTTTACGCTGAGCCACGATGTCGTCCAACTTTGTCCGCATCCTCACGATGCGAACATTCTCGTCATTACGCTCAAATAAAATGGGGATGGAAAAATCACAATGCGCATTATACGCCACAGTCCCCGGTAATTCATTGTCGGCAGGATCCGGCAACAATATTTCCGATGGAGGGTCAATCTGCTTCTTGGCTTTCCCCTCTGGATTGAGCTTTATCGAAAAGTGAGCTTTTGATTTCTTCATTGTGTTATTCGAGTCCTTTCTTGAGCGTTACATCGAGCTGCTCTCCGTTGTCATTCACTACTATGCTTTCGAACATAGCCTGAAATACCCGCCCGAGCTCTTCCGGGGTTGAGTCTGCCAAGGCCGTGTTGATGCTATACAGGGCATCTGCGAGAATCCCGGCATCATGCTCCGGCATTTCTCGTACGAGTGAGGCGAGTAGCTGAGGATTGTCCCGGAAGTTGACGATATACTGTTTGAGCAAATCCTCAATCTGATTTGCTCCGAAATGCGGACTCGGACATCCGTTCAGATAGGTGCGTTTATTGGCCACGCAACTGTAGTATCGGCGCAGCAGTCCGTTTTTCACGGTGTATGTTCCTACATACTCGCGGCCACACTTCCCGCATTTGAGAATCCCCTTCAGGGCATAATGAACTTTCTTCTCCTGTCTGCTTTTACCGTTGCGGAGCTGGCGTGCTTCTTCATTGCGTTGATTGACTTGTTCAAAGGCGTTCTGGTCAATGATTGCCTCGTGAATCCCCGGTATCAGGCCATTCTCTGTTTTAATGTATCCGGCGTATACGAAATGCGAGACGATGCGCTTCACCGTCTGGCTATTCCACGGCACATCCTCCCCTGTTTTCGCATTCTTGATGTAGGGGCGTTTTTCGTCATTTAGTTTGCGAGCTATGCGAACCGGCCCGATGTCCTGCAGATACATCTCAAAGATGTAGCGCACCGTAGCTGCGGCTTTGGGCTCAATCACCAGTTTCTTATCCTGCCAGACATAGCCAAAGGGCGCTTTACCACCGACCCATCTGCCCTGTGATTTAGCTGCATTGATTTTATCTTTGAGACGTGCCCGGATAATGGCAGCTTCGTAGTCTGCAACCACGGCCATCATGTTCATGGAAAGCTTACCCTCGGGCGTATGTGTTTCGATTGACTGGGTTGCGCTTATGAATGCCACGTTGTGCTCATTAAACTCCTTCATGAGCGTGGTAAAATCGCCCAGATCTCGGCTAAGACGGTCCAGCTTGTATACCACCACGCAATCAATGGCTCCGGCTCTCACCTGCTGGCGAAGCATGTTGAGCTGGGCTCGGTCTACTGTTGTTCCACTTACGGCAGCATCCACAAATGAGCCTACGAATACCCATCCGTCATTCTCGTGACGATTGATGCACTCCAGACACATATCTAGCTGAGCATCAAGCGAGTTATATTCTTGGTCAAGCCCCTTTGCAATCGATTTGCGGGTGTAGATAGCGCAACGTATTGTTTTAGTTGTTTCAGTCATGTCTTGGTGTTGTTGGTAGATTAAAGAAGTAGTTTCCACTCTTGCGGTAGCCGCAAATCTTCCATGCGATGGAAGTCAGGTTGTCGTATTTCACGCCCTCATAGGCAAACATGTTCTTACCGATTACTGTCACCTCGTGGACTTTACCTTTAAAGTTCCGCCGGATTACCGTGCCTACCGGAAGATTGCATGCGGGTCTATTCGCGGGGTTCTCCTCGGGGAATGAGGTGTCAATAATTTCCATCGGCTTTACATTGAACTTCTTGGGTCGAAGTCGGATAAGAGTCTCGTCGGCAATGTCTCTGGCTCTTCTCATGGCTCGTTCTGATATACCTCCGTTGATGATGGTATTGATACGCCAAGTAAGGCGTTTAATCAGGAATTGCCGATTCCGAGTAGCGTATGGCATATTGCCAAAGAGGAGAATCCACTCTCTTCTGAGTTCTTTCACGGATTTCTCCTGTAATGCAGCGATTCGCGCTTCTGCTTCCTCCGGCGTGAACGTCAAGCTGGGTTTTGTTGTTTCGTTTTTCTTCATATTAGTGACTGTTAAAAATTGTTACCTTGCTTATCCTGAGCCCGGAGGCATAGCGAACGAGTGAATACAAACCTCGGATTGTCTAGCATGCGTTTGATAATCGGAGCAATGCGTCTGGCCAGCTTGTCGTATGTCTGTGACCGCTTGTCGGGTTTTATCGGGATGCGTTTTCTGCGTACTCTAACCATTGTTACCTATTAAGGGTTAAGTGTTAAGTTTACCCTATAATGTAGCACAATTAAGAAAACGAGTCCAGAATATTTTTAATTTAACTGCATAAAAATTAACGCTTTACAGCTCTCACGGTACTTGGCCGAACAAACACGATATTCGGGTTTGCCAACATGCGCCTGAGGATGGGGGCAAGCGCTTTCGCCAAGACCTCATATTGTTTGGAGCGTCCGACAGGCGCCATGTCAATTTTCTTCTTCATCTTTGAAAAATGAGGAGAGAGCCGGGGATGATGCGTACTCACCCCCGGCTCGGGTTTATACCGCAATTAACCGATGGAGGTCACGAACTTCACAAAGTCCGCATCGTGACGTCCGATGTTCCGCAGTACAGGCACAAAGACGCTGTTGCGGTTAATCTTCTCACGTTTGGTGGTCAGCATCCACTTGCCGTTGAACAAGCCATCACGCAGACCAAACTTGGCTGCGGTAAGAATGTTCTTGCCAGCTTTGCCATAAGCCACACCACGCAGACTCCAGACCGCAAGGGCGTAGTCCTCACCATTGTAGGAGAGAGGGAAAGCCCCCTCTACACCAGCCGGAGCCTTTACGATGATGTTGGCATGCAGCACCGGAACGTAGGTAGGGCGAGTATCGCCTATCCAGTTAATCGTGCCACCAGCAGCATGCACCTCGTCCAGAGTGTCAAACACCTTGGGGCGAGCATCTTCATCGAATCCAAGATTCTCGATAAACTGCTTGCGGGCAGAAAGGACGGTGATTTCGACCGGGGTGGAGCCGTTGCTCAGCACGGTTTCCTGATTCAGTACAATCTGACCGGGCGTGAACAGCTCTGCCAGATTCCCCACGCCCTGCACGAGGTTGAGGCGGGGGATGGTGATGTCTGACGCATCAATATCGCCGACCACGGAGCCCATGAGCGGAGCAGCCGGAGAAATGGCGGTAGTGGTTGCGGTCGGGGCGGTTGCCGGAGTTGCCTCGGCACTTATCTCATATGCTTTGATTTTTCCCATTTTTATTGGTTCTATGTTGTTTTAGTTCTTTGTCGTTGAATCAGATGCGCTTGAGGAACTTGCTCGAAGCGCCCTGGGTGATGATGCCATCCTCCACGAGTTTCGCGATGAGGGCATCCTTGGCTTTCTGTTTCTGCCCACGGGGAGCAGAAACGGAAATCTGGTCACAAAGAGCCTCAATCTTCACATTGCCGCAACAGGCAAGGAACGATTCAAAGCTCACGTTGTCCTTAACTGCCCCATAGGCAGCCAGGGCATCGGAAATGGTCTTACGTGCGGCTCGGTTCAGCAACTTGTAGCCGGGGATATTCACACCGTTCGTTGCCATGTCGATGGCATGGAAGTTGACCGATTCAATCCATTCTTTCAGTACCTTGGCGCAGTCGAGGCAATGGGCCATCTGTTCGGGCGAGACGATGCGCGAGGGGTGGAGTTCCTCTGGGATGCTCAGCTCGGCGTAGCGACTGGCCAGCGGGAGCGCAAGGCTGCGGAGCTTGGCACAGGTGGCTTGCTTGGCGCAGTAGCAACAATGGATGCCGGGATGCTCCTCGCGGTTGCGAGCGTTGGCACGGCGAATGATGGTGTGGATTCTCAGTCGCATGCGCTCGGTGTCTTTGCGGGTGTAGGTGTGCTTGCTGATGAACTGGCGGCGAGGCTGAACGAAGTGAACGGTCAGTTCTTCCAACTCGGGGAACATCTCAAATACACCAAGTGCGTAAGCGCAGCCCTGGGCATTGGAGTCAGCATGGTCAACTGCACCTCGACCGAACTTCCAGTCCATCAGCAGACCGCTTTTTCCGGCTATGGCCACAAAGTCGGCCGTGCCAAAGGTTAGTCCATCTGCAATGGTGAGTTTAAGCTCGCGGTACAGAGTCGGATTGGAGAGCCTTGCCAGCTCGCCATCGCGATAGTCGCGGCAAAGTCCACACAGGAATGCCTGTTCTTCGTTGAGCTTGGAATAATCGTCCTTTTCCAGAGCCTCGTGCATGAGCGTACCTTCTTCGGCTGCGGGATTTGTGCCGGAGCGGCCACGGAATGCCGGGCATATTTCTTTGTAGCCCAGGCTGGAGGGGGAATGCTTAGCGTGTTTCGTTTTCATCTTGATTTCTTGTTAGGGGTGAAAATGGAGGAGGTCAGGTCGCCATCGTTGAGCAGGTCGATGTTGGCAAGTTTGTTGGCACAGATATCGGCGGTGTGCTCTTCAACGGTGTCAGCGGCAAAAAGGATTTTCTGTACCGAAGCAGCTCCACCTGCGCGGTGGACTCTGCCGAGCGCCTGGCGCAGATCCTGCGCGGAGAAGCTGGGCGAAATGAGCGACAGCCTGGGGCGTATACCTTTCGGATCGTGTAAGGAAACACCCACTCCTCCTGCTTGCATATTGGCTATGACCACCGGGCATTCATTGGCTTGGAAACGGTCAATGACCCGCTGACGTTCAGTCGGGCTCTGGCCACCGCGCAGAATGGAATCATGAGCGTTAAGTGCAGCCGCCAGATGTTCAATGGTTGCATCAAAGTTCACGAGCAAGACCACGCTCATACCCTCCTCCACGGCATCCTTTGCCATAGCCACCATAGCATCTGCCTTGAGCAGCTCAATCTCCTGTCGGGCGCGAAGTTGAATGGTAAGGGCGGTTACGCTGCGGGCGTTCAGATTGTGAGCCAACGAATGGAGTGTGTCCCGGTCATCATGACGCTGAGCTTCTTTCATCTGACGCTTGAGGTTGTCATAGACTCGCTGGATGGATTTGGCTTTCCCTGTTTCAATGGGAGTAGCCTCAATCATGGTGGCCGGGAAGCTGGGGATATTGGCAATGGTCATCCGACTCCCCTTGTGAGGGAAAATAGATTCGTGAATACGCTTGAGTGCATCCGGCTCCCCATTGAATTGCAAGCCAAAGAATCCATCCACTACGCCATGCTTACGAGCCCAGGTATAGAAGTCGCAAAGAGCATGGAGCCCCAGAGCAAAGCCCAGAGCTTTCATCTCAAGAGGGTTGCTGGCGGCTGTAGCTGAGCACAGCAGGATGCGGAAATGTTGTCGCCGGGCAGCAATCAGCAAGCCGGAATTAAGTGACTTGAGCCCTTTGCATTTCTGGCACTCATCGAATACGATTAGCGCATCATCCGGAAGCAGCCACTCAAAATAAGTACCATGCTTCCGACAGACCGCTTGCTTACCTCTAGTGAGTTGCTCGTAGTTGGTGACAAGTAGGGGGTTTACTCCGAACTTCTCCAACACCATGCGCCAGCTTGGTACGGTAGCTTTCGTTGTTACAACAACTACCGGACAGTTCATTCTAGCACAAAGCGCTGAGCCACAGTATGTTTTGCCTGTACCGGGCTCACTCATATCAATGGCGACCCGGTACAGGCGAAGTGATGTCTCCAGCCTATCGGTGTGAGTTATCTGGAATGGAAGTAATGATGTCATGGTCGGTGTTCAACCAACCAAGAGCTGCGAGAATCAAAAATCCAAAATGTTTTTCAGGATTTTTTCGATTTCAGTCATCTTTTTCTCCAACTCATAAAGCGTAAGACCCAGCTCACGGCAGACGGCTGTCTTTGATACAGCTTTCTTTTCCTGCAACATAAAAGCCTTGCAGATAAGACCGAGTTCAGGAGGAGCTGTTTCCAGCAGCGCTGCAACAGCCGAGCGCAGGTGTAATGCCGCTTCGTAGCGAGCACCTGAGACTTCCTGAATCGCCGCAGCATTGTACCAGCCCACGAGTTTAAGAGCTTCCTGCATCAGCTGTTCGCGATGCCCTTCTTTTCGGCGGTGCGACTTGAGGCTGAACATGAAGTGAGTGAAAAGGAGCTTTTTCAGCTCTTCCTCATCCATGCCAATCAGGTCGCGGTCGATAATATAGTGAGTCCCTTCCATCAACATGTCGTTGTAGAAGTCATCGCTATTCCATTTATCTTTGATGTTCTCGTCATCAAGGAATACCTTGGTAGCAGCACGAGCTGACTGTTCCAATGCGTGGCGGTGAATGCCATAAATGGCATCAATATCAATGTGTTGTATGTGTGTTTTCATGGTGGAGATTGAGGGGCAGCTCAAGCTCCATCATGGGCGAAGTCAAAAATGAGGACGGCAGTCAGCTGAGACGGGTAGGCACAAAAATAGCCGCCAAGGACGCAGATGAACTGCAATCCTCAGCGGCCTGCCCATAATTGGCGCTCAGCTTGGCTGCCGAATTGTGTTAGTCTTCGTTAAAAAAAAGAAGCTGTGGGAGGGACGCATATCGCGCCCCTTTAATCAAAGCGTAATTTAGCCTGTTTCCAGCCAAAGGTTGTCTTTAATCTTGCAATGAAAAGAAGAAGGAACACCTTCTGTATACGAAATTACGATTTGACCGTTCTTAAAGGGGAGGTGACACAGAAGGACAATCAAATCTATCTGCATCTTCGAGAACTCCCCCGATTTCGGTAGTCGTCCAAAAAGCGGTGATTTTTCACTTGCCTTTCGGGAAACATCGTTTTCCACGTTACCCCAGTCGGGGTGACCATCTTTAATGGGCAGTACATAAGTACCAAAGCGGAAAAAACTAAAAACATTCAGCAGATTTATAATCCACGCGGGGAGATTTTTCTTATCTGCCGTAAAGTTTTCTGCGTTGTCTGTAAACTCATCAGCGTTGATTATCACAAGCCCGTTGAGCGAGGTCAGGAACTCCGCAAGCTCTGGAGCTAGCAAGCTGCCAGATTTCAGGAGGACATCTGCCTGATACAGAGCGTGTCGCTGGACAAGATATGCCACGACTTTTGCATACTTGCGCATACTGTCTTCCGGGGTTTCTCCGGAACCGTCAGATTGATAAGAATTAGGTATAAATTTCATAGACCTATTTATCGTTTTGGGTTTTGTTCTTTGCGAGTTCTGCCCTGTCGAAAGAGATGAAACGAGAAACAGAAAGGCGCCCCTAGTCCTGGAACCCGGGAGCGCCTATTTCTTTTTCTGAAAACTTTAGTGGCACTCCCGGCAAATAATACCGAGTGCTGCCATCTGCATCTTTTCTGCCTCCGTCACAATGGAGGTACACAAGTTCACCATGTTAAGGCTCACGAATCCTTGCGCGATGGACTTCGCCAGAGCATTAAGTCGAACAGGTACAGCAGATATCGGCGCAATAGCAAACTCAACAGGACAGGAGTATTTCCTGCCCCCGCCGATACGGGAATCCGCCGTCCACGATTGGGTCGTGGGCGTATCCTCGGAGGTCTGTGACATGGGTCTTGACATACGTGAATACAACTTGGCGGAACGCCATTCTAGCATTTTTTAAGCGCTCACGCAAGCATAAAAGTGCAGAAAATAATTGCCTGTTTTTTTTATTTTTCACAAAGCATTGATAGTTCGAGCGAGACTGGAAATCCAAAATCGGAAAAAACTTTCTAGCGCAGATTTTTTTCTGATTTTTGATTTTCACGGCTCTTGGTTGGTTGACCGGGCGAGAAATGCCCACATCTATTATGATTACACAAACCGACATTCACCAACTTGCGGAGGATATCATTTCCTCTATTCCATTGCAGGCCAAGCAGGTGCAAGGATGGGCCGTTCTTAATAACCTGTACTCCGAGTCAGATTCGCTTGCTCATCGCAAAGTCTCCAAGCTGGTTAGCAAGGCCGCGCCCCTTGCCTATGATGCCTTGGCAATGAGCGAGAGTTTGGCTTATTTGCAGGAGTCTGCAACCCCGATAGTCCAGTACATCTTGGTTCACCAGATTATGGGACATCGTAGCAAGCTCAAGGAGTACGCGCTCCAAATTCGAAAAATCCTCCTTGAGGACGTTAATATAGCCCCTATCAATTTGCCTCAAGAGCTGGCAGATAGTGACGTTATTCGCTTCTGGATGAAGCGTTATCGAATCAAGCTCGTAAACAACCGAAAGGAGACTAAGTGATGAGCAAGTCCAGTATTTTCTTCCCCTCTCATCAGTTATCCCTTGCCGGGAACCGAGATGAGTTCAGTATTCCTGATTCTCCGCTGGGCAACCTTATCTGCCAGCAGCGTCTGGTCTGGGGTAAGGTCAATGGCGAGATTCAGCCCTGTATCCTGCACCCCGGTATTAAGTACCCTGATTTTCAACCAGCAAAAGCAAAGGAAGTTTACGCATGAAGACCGATATAGTTCTTACCAGCATCTCTAAGCTGACCCGCATCCTGCAGGAGGGTGGGAGCGACCTGACTGAGCATGAAGTACTCTTCTGGCTGCGCGACCGGGGGTATCTGGTGGCCCACCATGGCGAACGATACAATGCTCCATCCGATTTATGCCTTGAACTCGGCTACATGGTTCATCACCGCACGTTTTCGGAGAGCTCCGGGGGTGGGGTGCTGATTGGATTAAGGCCGATGTTCACACAGGCCGGGTATACCCATATCTATCCGAAACTCAAACGCTATTCAGACTCACGCCATGATATACGCGATTGACTTTGAATGTTATTACGACAAAAAGGTGTCAATCACCACCCTGGGCATCCACCATTACCTGCACCACCCGGATTGCTCCATCTACCTCGTCTCGGTCTATTCGGCTGAGGCGGGGTTCTCCTACGTTGGTAAACCGAAGAATCTGGACTGGTATCAATTCTACGGCCATACTTTTGTCGCGCACAATGCCCGATTCGACCGAGCGTGTTTTGAGCGCTTGCGCGAGCTGGGAATTGTCCCGGCTGATATGCAAGTTTCGTGGGAATGCACCGCAGATATGGTAAGTGCGCTGAGTTATGGCCGCTCTCTGAAAGACGCAGTAGAAAGCGTGTTCGGCGTGATTGTAAGCAAGGACACCCGGGCTGACATGTGCGGTAAAACGTGGGAGGATGCCGTCAGACTCGGGATAGCTCAACGTCTGGGCGAGTATTGCCTCAAGGATAGTTGGTACGCCTACCACCTGTGGAATAAACTTTCTCCGCTGTGGAGTGAGAAAGAACGCTGCCTTTCCGCTCATACCCGAGATATGGCAGACTACGGCATCTGCATCGACCGGAAACTTCTCGATGAGGGGCTGGAAAAACTGACGGAAGTCATGTTGGATGCGGCAGACCTGATTCCGTGGAAAGATGAAGCTCCGCTCCTTTCACCAAAAGCATTGCGAAACGCCTGTGCTCAGGCAGACATTCCGGCTCCCAGCTCTCTGGCTGAGGACAGCCCGGAATGTGCCGAGTGGGAAGAAAAATACGGCAATCAATTCTCGTGGGTGGCGGCTATGCGCGACTACCGTAAGGCTAACACGCTCTACAAGAAACTGACTACCCTGCGCAACCAACTCCGTGCTGATTCCACCTTTGCTTATGGGCTCAAATACTTTGGGGCTCACACAGGTAGATGGTCCGGGGATGCCGGCTTCAATATACAAAATATGCCCCGCAGTTCTATGTTTGGCGTGGATCTGCGTAAGATGATTATCCCCCGACCGGGGTATAAGTACATCATCTCTGACTTGGCACAAATTGAAAACCGCATTATGGCTTGGCTTTCCGGGGATAATGCCATGATGGACCAGCTTGCATTGGGCTACAGTATGTACGAGGCTCATGCTCGGGCTACCATGGGCTATACCGACCCAGAGCCGCTCAAGCAAAAGAATCCCGATTTATACCGTCTGGCCAAAGCAAGAGTCTTAGGCTTAGGTTATGGCGCAGGTGCTGCCGTGTTCGTGAGAATTGCAAAAACGCTGGCCGGACTGGATATAACACCACAACAGGCGCAGCGTGTGGTGAGCGAGTTTCGCGCAGCTAACCGTCTTATCACCGCTTTGTGGTCAAAGCTGGAAATGGCATTGTCTGCGAGCGTGGGTAAAGACTTCATCATGCCGCTGCCCTCCGGGCGCAAGCTGTACTACCACAATGTAGGTAGAACGCCCAAAGGCTTGTCGGCCATCGTTCAGGGGAAACGCATCAACTTGTTCGGAGGCAAGCTGGCAGAGAACCTCGCAAGCGCTACGGCTCGTGATGTCCTGGGGGAAATCTTGCTGAACTTGGAAGCTGCCGGGTATCAGGTAGTGATGCACATCCATGATGAAGTGGTCGTGGAAGTCCCGGCTGCTAATGTTGACAACGCCGCCTTAGATATACACCGCATCATGACGACCACACCAGCTTGGCTGGAGGGGTTACCCCTCGCGGCTGAAACCTTTATCTCTGACCATTACACAAAATGAACTCGATTGATTGGAACGCAGTACGCGCCTATTACCTCGAATGCCGTAGCTACAAGCTCACGGCTGAGAGATTTGAGCTTTCGATGGTGCAAGTTAAGAACCGTGCAATACGCGGGAATTGGAAATCTGCTACCTCAGAGGTATCAAATCTTGCTACCTCTGCTACCTCAGAGGTATCAAATCCTGCTACCTGTGCTACCTCGGAGGTATCAAATCTTGCTACTTCTGCTACCTCGGAGGTATCAAATCCTGCTACCTGCGCTACCTCGGAGGTATCAAATC
>DEPT01000044.1:0-4832 GCA_002358905.1 Akkermansiaceae bacterium UBA3385 | reverse complement strand
GCTACCTCGGAGGTATCAAATCCTGTTACCTCTGTTCGGCTCCCCATGTTGCCGAATCTGACCGCTCATGTGGTGGAGTTCGGCAAGCCCTGGGAAACACCGATTGCTCCCCACGATTCATTCCCGGACAAGGCTGCATACCACGCGCACATCAGCTCCCCCGCTACAAAAGATTGCCTGTTTTCGGGCATCCGTGGCATCAACGCGAATAATCGAGTATGCCGGAATAACCCTGCTGCAGCTCTGATTGCCGTGGTGGCTGATTACGATGCCAAGATTTCAGACAAGCGCCGAGCTACCCAGCTCAGCAAGATGTCCTACAAGCCGAACTTCATATCAACTTCATATTCAGGAGGTACGCACGCTATATGGCTTTTGGAATGCCCTATCCCGATTTTACCGGGTGGAGATTTTGAGCAGATTCTCTTTGACCTCATTAAAAAGGAGCTCAAGCTGGCCACCGCATTCGGGCCACTCGACCAAAACGCATTCTACAATTCTTTCCAGTATTACCATGCCGGATGGGAATGGAGACAGCTTCATACCACGCCCATCCCGGAAGCCCGTTGCCTCCGCTGGTTCAATGCTGCTATGAATAAGCACCGCATGGGCAACAGCTCGGGTGTGATTGTTCCGCTGGAGCGCGTGCGTGACGAAATGAAAACTCGTTTCCCCGGTCGCTGGCAGGGCGAGTTTGAATTGGGCTCCCGTGGTTGCCGCTTCTGGGACAGCTCAGCAGACAACCACTCCGCAGCTATTGTGACCGAGCGTGGTATGGTCTGCTTCACCGGGCCATTCCCTTTTCAGTCATGGCAGGACATCTTTGGTCAGGGCTTTATCGAGCAGTACATGGATGACCGTATTGGGCAAGTGCTCAGGGAGTTCTATTGCATTGGCAACAATTTCTATGTGCTTACGGATAGCGTGTCCCCGGATGGCTCGCTGCATTTTGCGTGGACGATGCAAAATCGTATGAATGTTGAGACCCGCTTGGCCAAGAGATTCGGATTCAGCACGAAAACGGAAAAGGATGACCCCCAGAGTGAGGTCAAGGATATGCTCGGTGAAATCATGGAGCGCAATACGCTGGAGGCTGCTGTGCCGCTTATTTACCGGGAACCCGGCAAGACGTTGCTCTACGGAAAGCCGGTGCTCAATACAAGTTTCCTGAAAGTCTATCCTCCCGACATGGAAAAAGGCAAGTCCTGGGGCGATGGCTTTTCTTGGATTGCCCAGTTCATGGAGGGGCTTTTCCCGGACATTATTCAGCGCGAGAAGTTTATGGCCGCTTGGGCTTATGCTTACCGCAATGCATACCTCGGAGAACCGAAAAATGGCCATACTATCTTTATAGCCGGAGGCCGAGGTGTAGGTAAGAACTTTCTGACAGAGTGCTTGTACGGTGCCAGCATGGGGGGATATTCTGATGCATCAGACTACGTGCTGGGCTCTACACGTTTTAATTCCCGCCTTTTTGAGGTGGGCGTATGGACGTGCAATGATACCGTGACTAAGGGCAATAATCAGGAGCGCAGCATATTTTCCAAGTTCCTTAAAAAACTAGCAGCCAACCGTCAGCATGTTTTTGAAGGTAAGTTCAAGGATTCGCTGACCATGGATTGGCAAGGGCGTATTCTCGTCACGCTGAATACTGACCCCATGAGCTTGGCTATCTTACCCGACATTGATATCAACAATGCCGATAAAATCAGCTTGTTCAAGGCTTCTGATAAAGTGCTGGACGACAAGGATGCCGCTCGTCACGCACGCGAGGAGATGGGGGCTCTTTGCGCTTTCTTGTTGAACTGGGAGTTCCCGGAACATTGTATTGGTGACGCACGCTGGGGGGTGAAGAATTATCTCCATCCAGAGCTGGCCGTTGAGGCAACTAATTCCGGCTCAACATCAGCGTTCGGTGAAATCCTGAGTCTTTATGTGCGCGATATGTTTGCCGCTGATCCGAAGCTGGAACGTCTGGAGGGCTCAGCTACATGGTTCTTGCAGCAGATGCTCAGTTCAGATGCCATTAAGGAAATGCTGCGCGGTACAGTCACGGCTCATTCCATCGGCAAGAATATGGGAGCATTGGCTGCATCCGGCTCGTTTCCGCTGCGCTACCAGCGCTGCCATTCCGGGCGGGTATGGTGGATTACACGCGCTGAGTTCGAGAGCTATTCAAACAACAACAGGGAGGAGGACTATCTCGATGAAGAATGCCCATTCTAAGCAGCCTGAAAAGGCGTTCACTATGTACTCGGGTAGCGTGACATGTTCCCCGGCGTGTCATTTCAAAAATCAAATGTCACGGCAACATGTCACGGCTAGATGCATTGATTCTAAGCGGGTAACAAGTGGCGTGTCATTTAAGTCATTTATTTCTCGAAAATCAATGTGTGTGAGAATAAAAAAACACGTTTTTAGAAAATGTGAATTTTTTATTTTGTATATAGGGGGAATATTTTTTGGAAATGTCACGTGTCACATGACACGCCTGGCAGCTTATACTCTCAACCACCAGAAAGGAGTCCGCTTATGAGCCACGATGACTACGCTTCACGCGAATCCGTCCGGAATCGCGCCTATCGCTCCGCCTATGAGTCCGCAGAGACCAAGAAATGGATGGAGTCACTTTCACCCGAATCTCTGGCACGCGCCCAGAAACTCGGTCTGCTGGAACCACGCCTTGATTGGGCTGTCAATGGTCACAGTATTGAGCAGCTTGTCGGTGACAACGAACCTCGTGAAGATGGCGGCTTTGACAAAGGGCCATTGTCTGTCGTGGAAAAGAAACGTCAGAAACGTTCGCTGCCAGAATCGCCTACCGAGCATAACCGCAAGTTGCTTCGGGCATTTTTACAGCGGAATGGGAATCCTCGCCTGACATGGGCTGCCATTCGCTATCTGCAAGGCCACGGCACGCTCCTGTCTCACGCCAGCTCGCTTGGCATGAGCAAGCAGGATTTTCACTACCACGTCCGGCAACTCGAATCGCTCTTCGGTTTGCCGCCGTTATCCAACCAGCGCAGCGAAAAATCTCGCAACGCCAACCGACTCGGCCACCTGAGCCGTTCACTTCCCCTCGATTTTGACTTCGATTCCATAGAATATGACCACTAACTCACCAGAACTTTTCGAGAATCCCGCGACTACGGAATCTGCTTGTGTAGTCGACTACACAAGCAACTTTTCTCTTGCTCCTATTCAGGTCGCAGGTGTTGAGCTTACAGTCACCGGGCTTGTTGTGCATGACGACAATCTTTCGTCTGCAGAGGCCAATAAGCTGTTCGCAACGGTGCTTTCCATGCACAAGTCCTGTAACTGGTTGCTGGGTGATACTCTGCTTTTGTTGGATAAGAAGTGGGGAAATCAGCATACCGGGAGTAAATATGAGGAAGCAGCAAACATTACTGGGTACTCCATCAATACTCTGCGTATGATGGTGCGGGTATGCAAAGCTTTCCCTATCGACAAGCGTCATGCGAACCTCAGCTTCACCCACCATCAGGAAGCCGCTTGCATTAGCGGAGACTACGCCACGCGCGAATCCATGCTGACGGCGGCTTCTGAAAATAAGCAGTCAATCCGTGAGTTCCGTAAGACCGTGCGAGAACATAATGCCAAGCCTAAGCTCGATGAAAAAGGTCAGCCTATCCCGGAGCACATCGCTCACCCGGAGCTGGGCGAGAACACCGACCGTCCTTTCGGGCTAATCGACCTGCCGGAACGCGCCGCTCCCGGTGCTCCTCCGCTGTGGGATGCCCTGAAGTTCTCGGACTGGGTTGACAAGCAGGAACCCGAGACATACACCGCCGAACAATGCGCCCAGGCTATCGAACTCACCGAAAATATCGCTGATTTCTATGAGCGCGTGAAATCTCGCCTCGAAGAGCTGGAATCGGCTCCGTGAGCGCCCCTATAACGTCTCAGCATAACCCAAATACGGACAATTTCGACATGAAACGACCCATTCACGCAGAATGCCGCCTCACACGACCTGAGAGCGCGTGCAACACCAAATCTAAGGAATCTATTTACGCGAGAGATTCGCGGCCACCCGTCTTTGGCAAGTGGAAAAAGAGCAAACACTAATTTTTTCTCATTCCCACTTTTTTGCATTCATCAAGCCATCGTGAAGATCGAGTGTATGGAGGCTTAACCATTGTACCTCATTGTTTTCTTTCGCTGGGTGCGGTAGTGTCATCTGCCTCCAAAGTGGGAAACAATGTGGGAATGAAACAGCTCTCGTTCCCACCTTCATTCCCACATTTTTCACAAGATTTTAGGAGTACCACTTGCTCACTCATTCCCACTTTTACTCTTATTTTATGCCCAGAATTCGGAGTGTATCACTTTACTTTTGCTGCTTGCTTGTATACTGGTAGTTCACCCTTCATAAAGGCATTCCTTAACTATCTCAGAGCAATACATAAACAGTTGAATATAAACACTTTTATACCGAAGAAAAATAAAAAAACTGCTGGACTTGTACGCTCAATATGCTACAGTATAGAAAGCGATAAACCGCTAACTATAAATATGCAAGAGCTAATCAAAACAGCGTGGCCCGGAGCCTTGGTAGATGCAGAAACCCTGCAATACGAACTCTGGGGAGAATCCAAGCAACCGAAAGAGAGTCAGGTTATCGTACACGAGCCTGACTCTTTTAATCGCGGGGGTATCACAGTAACTTTCGGTAGCATCAAGACGAACAACGGAGCCAACATGGCAAGGGTGGTAGCCCTGCCGGACGGACTTCGCAAGCTGGAATGGTACAGAGTCACCAAGGACTTCGACATTCAGCCTATCTCAACCATCATTCACCACTTCCCGGA
>DEPT01000001.1 GCA_002358905.1 Akkermansiaceae bacterium UBA3385 | reverse complement strand
ATTGCCCTGACAAAACTGCAATCCGTGCAGCTGAAGAATCTGGCCACAGAGGATGAAAGTGCAGATATAGCCGCCCTGAATCAGGCTGCCCCCATTACAGCCCCGGCACCCTTCCGCTCCGAGCTCTACACCTGGCACCTGCAGAAGTCAGATGCCGATGAAACAGCTGACACCGGGAACGATGAACGCACAGCCACCCGCAGCACGATTCAGGCCCGCATTGTAAACGCCTGCTATGACAACCCGCACCAGGCTCCCTGGGTACTGCTCCAGACCGATTCCGGACGCAAGCGCTACATAAAACTCGATGAACTCGCACCGGATGACGTGCAGAACCTTATCGACTGGAAGGAGAAGAATAACATCCGCACCTGGTCATTCACTGAGAAAAAGACTCTGGTGACTCAACCATTTGAGGCGCGATTCGAAAGGCTGGTGCAGAACCCGCCCTCCCAGGGGCTGCACATACGTGACGGTGTAGATGTGAGCAATGGGCTCACTGCCGAATTCACCACCACTCACGGTAAGCCTGTAACGTGGTACCTCAACCAGTTGGACGACGAGGCTCGCCAATACATCCAACAGCATGCTACAGCAGAAAAACCAACCGTTCTGCTGCATACCACCCTGGCCGCAGCCGAAATCGAAGCAGCCCAGCGGCAGCAACCCATCATTGCCTTCATGCTGGGGCAGCGCAGCGGCCCGGAGGAAAACATGCTGCACGAGCAACTGGCCGGCAGCAGCAAGGACCTGCCCACCAACTATGTGCTGCTGGTCTGCTACAAGGATGACGAAGGTAACTGGGAAACACCCGGCCGCCAGGTGCTCAATATCATTGGTGAAACCGCAGCCATCCTCGAACCTGCCGGCACACCGGACAATGAGCGTGTGCTCGACGGCGGATTCCAGGTTACACTGAACCATGTGCCCACCTTTGTGTTCCATTCCTTCCGCAGCCCGCTGCAGAACTCTCCGGAATACAAAGCCCTCACTGCCGCCATACGCAGCAATAACGAGGCTGAAGTAAACCGACTGCTGGATGCAAACCCCGACCTGCTGCATGTGCGCACAAACGAGTACGCTTGCTGCCCGCTGCAGACAGCCATCAAGTTCAACAGCTCCGACAGCATGGTGGAATTACTTGTCAAACGGGGAGCCAGTCTGAACACCCGCGACTGGCGCGGCGATACTCTGCTGCAGAGCTGCATAAACAGCAAGGATGAAAAACACTTCCGCCAGCTCCTCAAGCTCGGTGCCGACCCGAATCTTCCTTCGATAGACATCAATATGAAAGATGCTCTGTACCCGGTATTCAGCGCCATGCGCCAACCGCAGCTGCTCCCCCCTCTGCTGGAGGCGGGTGCCAACCTGAATGTGCTGATGCCGAATGGAGAAAACGCCCTGTTTGAACTGATGAAGCAGAGCCCGAAGGCAGATGTGGCTCTACTGGCAAAGCAGGCAGAACTACTCATTCCCCGCGGTATGAATATCAACACCCGCAATAAAATGGGTGAAAGTCTGCTCTGGAAACTCGCTCAACACGCCAACCGCAGCGACGTGAAAAACAACCCGCAGGAACTCAAAACCACTTTGGAAACCATGAGGCTCTTCATCCGCTTGGGAGCCGATGTGCAGGAAACCAGGGATGGTACCCCCTCCCTGCTCAGTCGTCTCCGCGGCCAGTATGGCTGGGCTCCGCCCCTGAACCCGGAGGTGGAAAAGCTCCTGCTGGAACACGGCGCAAAATAATACCCCCTCACAATTCTCATCATGAGATACCTCCGCTTTCTTCCTTTCTTCATTCTCACCAGTCTCCTGGGCACCGCTGCCGAGGAAATGAGCAGCACTGCGGAAAACTCCTGCAAGCCGATTTCTCAAAAGGAATTCGAGAAGTGGGATTCCTATACTGCCATCCACGCGCTGGGCATCCCGCCCGGCCCGGTGATGAGCGATACATACAAAATGCTCATCAGCAGCTGGAAAATGAAAAGCTACTACAAACGCAATGGGCGCCAGCATTACCTGCTCAACGACATCACCCGCAACCACAAGACAACCGATATCAATACCTACCTGCTGGTGCGGGCAGATGCTATGTGGCTGGACCATTCCTGCAAGTTTGATTCTCTGGCGCTGGAGGAACACATGCTCAAGCCCTACGAGGAGAAGGTACCCCAGGAGTTGGAACACCAGCAGAACTGGCTGGGAATGATGGCTTTCTGTGAAAACCGTGAAATGGAATACCTGCTGGGTATCACCGAAGGGCAGCGCGGAATACCCCCCATCTTCACGAAACGCCGATTCACGCTCAGCCAGGGCAAGGAAAAGCTCGCTGCCGAGGTAAACCGTCTGTGGACAGACCCGGTGGGGCATGCGCCCTATATCATGCACCGGGGCTCGGATTTTGCCCGGTTTGCGCTGCGCTGTCTGTTACATGACACCAGCGTGATATACGACAAAGCCCAGCTTTCCGGTCTGACCTGCTGGAACTACACCTGGGGTAAGGATTTGCCGGAGCCACTGGACCTGGGGATAAAACTCATGCGGAACCGTAGTAAGGGCGAGCTCCCCACAGAAGCAGATTTGCAGAAAATTCGGGATGCAGCCGCCGGGCTGAGCCACGAAATGAAGAGTTTCACCGTGCGTAGCATGCTGGCAGCAGACCCCACCTGCATGCCTTGGAAAAAGTTGGATGACCCCACCGCCGGGCTTGGAGAAATGCCGGATTGCTCAGCTGTATACACAGCGCAATGGAACAATGAGCTGCTGGGTGCAGGTGGCAGCACTGTAGAGGAAGATGTGGCAGCACTGGCTAAGCTGGTACAGGAGGAAAAAGCGCAGGACATGCTCTCCCCCATGGTACTGTTTTCACTGGCTGAGGGCGCAAGGGTGCGACGCGACAGCAAGTTCAACGACAGTATCCCGCGACAAGGACATTTCCGGTTCTTCTCCTCGTATGATGTCGAATTCTCCGAGAACGGGGTTGATGTGCTCATCGATGAACGAGGAACCCATTTTTCCCGGGAGGATGAAGTTCTGCGCCCTCGTTACCTGCGCCTGAACGCTGCGTTGCTGCGCTGTGTCCTTCAACTTGCGATACTGGAACGTGATGGCCGGACGGAGGCGCTGGACCAGGGAGCCGCCACGCTGGCCGAGCTGCTGAACCGGGAGCACCTCTGGCCTCTACTGCTCAATCTGCACATCAGCCACCAGATTACCGCCCGCTGTCAGGTGCGGCTCATGACTCACTGCAAGGCAGACAGGCGCATCATGGAGAGCATGGATTCACTGTTCTCCGGTGCTACCTCTGCCACCAACCATACCTGGGCCAACCGCCTCACCACCCGAAAGGATGAAGACGGCCACCCCGACCCGGAACCCGAATTGGTTGCCAGATTTCTGGAAGCTCACCAGATTAACAATGAACACCTCTACGCAACAGATGAGGAGTGGAACCGAATGCAGAATACCTACATGGAGCTGGAGGAGAAATTGCCCGGCAAGGGCGGTGCCGAAACTCTGCTGCGCGTGGGCCGCATGAATGATACTCTCTACCGCCCGGATTTGCCTGCCAAACAAATCACCGGAGCCAACAGCCGCCGGGGTTACTACATGGTAAAACACGCTCTGCAGAAAGGTGACCTGCCCACCGCAGAAAAAATTCTGGAGCGCATGACCAGCACCCCCCGAAATTACAAATTTGCCGCCACGCGACTGGCTATGGCACTGGTGGCACGCGCCAAGGGAGATGAACCCACCGCCCGCGAACAGGAGCGTCTGGGTATCACCCAGGCTGCCATGAATCTGCACTCTTACTACAGCTACTACTGGAATGACTCGCACCAGCTTCTACTGGAGCACGGGCTCACGAAGGAATCTGAGCGCCTGCTTCTGTTGCAGCCCAAGCGCAATCTCGCCTATGTCCGCCCGGAACTGCAACGGATCATGGCAAAACAGAGGCGTTTCCGCGGTGCCGCTTTCTGGGCTGAATACAACCTGGCCTACCATTGCAGTGCCGCCGCCCACATATCCGGCAGAGGGTCTCAGCTCGACCTGGTGACCTGGCGGCTGCAGGCAGATGTGTACCACGCACTTGCGCTGCTGCAACAAGGCAGATCCACGGAAGCATACAACCTGCTGACTCCGGCTGTGCAGCAGCTGGAGCGTATGCCCATAGCTGCTGCCAGTCTGGCAGAAGCCCTGCTCCAGTGCGCTGATTTACCAGCCGACACCCGCCGGGACATCCAGAAGCGGCTTCTGGCAGGGGCAGCAGCCAATCCCACGGCGCACGCCCGTATTCAGGCGGTTGAAATCAAGAATTTACCCACAGTGGATGAGAGCGAGGACAGCAGAGTACTGGAAAGTCTGGCGCAGGATAAAGAGGTACGCCCCTTTGTCTCCCCGTTCTACACCTGGCACCTGCAGAAAACGGGTTACACTCCGCTGGCGGATGAGGAAACAGATGAACGCCAGGCCAGCACAGACACCATACAGGCCCGCATCATCTCCACAGGATACGAAAATGCCGGGCAGAGCCCCTGGGTGGAGCTGCTCACGGAAAAAGGCCGCAAGCTGCGCGTAAAACTGGAGGAGATAGCAGCAGATGATATCTCCAACATCATCGAATGGAAGGAAGCCAACAACATCTGCACCTGGACTGTTCATCACGGTATCCCCTTGTTAATCTTTGATGCCAGGCTGGATAAAGTCGTTGTTGAAAAACATCCTGGTACCCATGTCATCTACGGTCACGATGTGTCGGATGGCCGTATTGCTCAATTCACCCGCACAGATGGCAGCTACGCTCAATGCTTCGTCAGCCTGCTGGAGGGAGAAAATCTCGCTCAGGCGGAGTCTTATCCGGACATCGCTCCCCCTATGACCACGCTGCACACCAGCCTGGCTGCGGCAGAGGCTGAAGCAGAGTTCCGCAATGCGTACATTGAAGTGTTCATGATTGGGCGCCGTGGGGGAATAGAGGAGCAGAATTTCCTGAAAAAGCTGCCAGAATACAAAAAGTGGAATAAAGACCGCGTGCTGCTGGTGTGCTACCAGGATGCAGAAGGAAACTGGGAACAACCAGGCCGCGAAATCATGCAACTACTGCAGGCCGCCTGCCCTGTGACGCTGGATTCTCCCGATACGGCACCTGAAAACCGGAAACTGGTGTCAGGATTCCGTGTCACCATCCCCCGCAATAAGCAGGAACTTCCCAAAATCAGCGCATTCGAATTCACACCCAATCTGGCGCATGACCCGGACTACAATAAAGCAATACATGTGATTCGCCATGGCTCCCCCGAGGAGCTGAACCATATCATCAGTGCTCGCCCGGAATTATTGAAATCACGCACGAGATTCAACCCCGGCAACCTTTTGTATGCAGCTATGCTCAGCCGCCGAAATGAGATGGTCAAGACCCTGCTGAAGCATGGTGCCAACCCGGACACCTGTGATACGGAAGGACGCGCCTTATTCCATTTCTGCATCGGGAGCAATAACGCAGAACTCGTGCGCGAATTCATCAAGCATGGAGTAGATGTGAATAAGCCCAGCTACGATGCCTACAGCAAGCCTGTTTACCCGATAGAGAAGGCACTGTATCATCCGGAGATTCTGAAACTGCTGCTGGAACACGGAGCTGATGCCAGACTGCGCCGGAGCAATGGCAATACTCTGCTGCTATCCATGGTCCGGAATGATTACTACCTGGAAGATGCAGAACCCTTGCGCCAGGCCATTGAAATCCTGGTACCCGCCGGAACGGATATCAACGCACGAGATGACCATGGCAACAGCGTGTTGTACTACATGGCATGCATGGCCTCACGCAGCGCCAGCAAACCAGATATCTGCGAACCTACCCTGCAGCTCATGCGCCGCCTGGTGGAGCTGGGGGCAGACACCGAAGAAACGGCAGGCGGCACGCCTCCCCTCCTTGAAAGGCTCAGTGGGCGGTACAACAAGAAAGTGCCACCACTTCACCCGGAGGTGGAAAAAATTCTGACCGGCAAAAAACCAGATAAGAAATAGAACTCCAGCCGGACAGAAGCCGTGCGGGTGGCTCACCACCGGGCTTTATTGAAGCGCGCCACCTCGCGCTGCACTTCGCGCATTTCAGCTCGGGCCTTAAGATCATAGCGCTGGTCGCGGTGGGTCTTGCCACGACCGGTGCCGATTTCTGCCTTCACCTTGCCATTTTTCCAATAGAGGCGCAGGAGGGGGAGGGCAAAGCCTTTCTGGGCCTGCTGGATTTCCAGCTTAAGAATCTCGCGCTTGTGCATGAGCAGACGGCGCGGGCGCTTGGCTTCATGCTGGAACCACTTGCCGGCGGTCTCCCAGGGCTGCACATCGCAGCCATAGAGGAAAAGCTGCCCCTTTTCCACACGGGCAAAGGCATCTGCCACATTCACCTTGCCGGCGCGGATGGATTTTACCTCGGTGCCGCGCAGCTCGATACCACACTCGTGGCGGCTCATGATTTCGTAATCACGGCCTGCTTTCTTGTTGCTGGCAATCAGGTTGCTCTGGGGGGCTGGTTTCTTGGCCATACAGGGGATGGATTTGGGACAGGGGTTGGGAAAATTGCACGACCCGGCGCTACCGTACTGGAAGCCTGCCGGGTCGCGCAGAAAAAGTCAGTGCCGAAGCTTTACAGATCAGGGGTGATGGTAAGCGTATCAGCAGGAGCGGCCTCCTGAGCCTTCTCGGCAAAGGGATCTGCCTCCACAGCCTCACCCTTGCTGGCGGCAAGCTCCTCCGGAGTCATTTCGTGCCAGGTGATTTTGCCCTCAATAATCTCCGTGAGAGCAATATCGCCACACTGCATTTCAGGAGTGGTCACAATGTAGGGGTCAGAACCGTGGTTGAGCTGCTGCACACGCTTGGAAACGATGTTGACCAGAAGCTGGTTGTCACCTACAATCTGAGCGGCTTTTTCGATAAGTTCAACGTTCATGGGAGATAAAAATGGTGATACCCCGCTCTTGCGGGTTCGGCATTTTACAACGGAACGCCACGGGATGCAAGCCTATATTCACGTCAGCAACTCAATAAAAGGCATTCAAGACCACATTTTTGCTTGTCAAGACTGCCCACGACAGGTAGGATAACACCATGTAGACAGCGCTGGAACTCTCTCCGGCATTTTTACCAAATTATAATAGCAAATCGAGTAATTATGGCTAATTTGAACAAAGTGATGATCATCGGCAACCTGACCGCTGATCCGGAAGTACGTACTACACCGCGCGGCAACACCGTGGCTGAACTCCGCCTGGCAGTAAACCGCGTGAGCAGCGGCCCCAACGAAGGTGAGCGCCGCGAAGAAACCACTTTCCTGGACGTAACATGCTGGGGACGCACCGCAGAAATTGCTGGTCAGTACCTGGCCAAGGGGCGCCCCGTTTTCATCGAAGGACGCCTGCAGCAGGATACCTGGGAAGATAAGCAGACAGGCCAGCGCCGCAGCAAAATCCGCATCGTAGCAGAGAACATGCAGCTGCTCGGCGGCCGTGAGGGCGGCGCTCCCCAGCAGCAGGGCGGTGGCTACCAGCAGCGCTCCAATAACTACAACAACGGCGGCGGCCAGGGCGGTTACAACAACGGCGGCAACTATGGCGGCGGCTACTCCAACGGTGGCGGCTATTCCAATGGAGGCAACGGCGGCTACAACAACGGTGGCTACCAGCAGCAGCGCCCCCAGCAGACTCCCCCTCCCCCCATGCCCGCCGAGGAGGACGACGATATCCCGTTCTAAAGTCCGCGCGGCTGCGAGGATTTCGCATGCCAGGCCAAAGCTTCGCAGAAGCGGCGGCTGGTCATGAAATGATTTCATCCGCCCCCACCCGGGGGCGGATTTCGTTTTTGTTTCTCTAAACGCGGAGGTTCAGACCCGCTTAACGATTCCGGAAGTGTACGGGACTGAAGTCCCGTGCTCCGAGATCAGCTAATCTCTCCCGGCAGCGCCAGCGATAATCACATTTCAACATTTATATTCCCGAGCGGGAATGGAATACACCTTCACCAGTGATAATGCAGCGGTCCATCCCCTACAGGAGGGATGAGTTCTCCCACTTCCACATGATAAGGTAACTGCTCCTCCAGGTAATTCATCAGCTCTACAGCCGGAGCAAGGCGCATATCCACCGGTTCCGGAGACAGCTCCAGAACCACAAAATGCAGCATGCCATGCTCCCTGGTATAGCGCTGGATTGCCTGCTGCAGATAGCTGGCTATCTTTTCCTTTTCCGACAGTAGAAAAGACTGGTAGTGCAACACCCCGGCAACAAGGGAATGAATACAGACCCGCTCCGGAGAAGCAGCATCAAAGAAAAACCAGATTCTGCACACCACGCCGCTATACATCATTCCCGGCCGAAAAAGCACACGTCTCCCTGCAGCATCCTGCATCACAAATTTGATGCTCTCATATTCCCCGGGTTCTCCCTGAAACTTCTCAAGCGCAGCATACTCCAGCGGGCAATACTGTTTCACGTAAGACTCCGCCATGTGCCTATATGTCGTTTCCTGAGTCACAGGGTACACAAACATACGCCCGGCACGGCCTGCCCCGCACCAGCTTAGGGTCACCATGCTGAACAGCAGACACACAACACCCCACCAAACCCAGCTCTGCAGACAAGGCGGCAGGGAAATACGGCGGATAGCATGGAAAGACGGCATGGGGCTAATCAGTCGTTTCAGATTTCACCTCTCCCTGGCTGCCTATCCACCCAAAGGCATACTCCACCGCCGGAAAGATGCCCGTCACCGTGCCCGCGGCAGCCACAGCGGAAACCGGAATATCCACCGCCAGCAGAACAAGCAGCAACAAGACGCAGAATCGCTTCATCCTGCTTGTTCTAACACATCCGCACAGGGGGCGCAACAAAAAACCGCCGGAAACAACACCCCGACAAGCATAGTCTGAATACCGTTGCTACCTCTCGGTCCTGGCGGGGTTTTCCAGCTATACCTCCGGGGGTGCTCCCGGCGGCAGGTGTGAGTATGCCAGC
>DEPT01000018.1 GCA_002358905.1 Akkermansiaceae bacterium UBA3385 | reverse complement strand
CGGGTGCAGCCCAGCCCGTAGGCAGATTCACGGAGCACAGGCGGAGTCATGCGGAAGACATCGCGCATCACCGCGCTCATGTAGGGCAGAATCATGAGAGCCAGAATAACCCCGGCAGTCAGGAACCCGAATCCGCTGCCGGTACCATCCTCACCCAGCAGCCAGGCACCCCCGGGCAGGTGGATGATACCCAGGGTATCCGCCAGAAATGGCTGCACATATTCTTGCATCAGCGGAACCAGTACAAACAAGCCCCACATGCCGTAAATCACCGAAGGAATGGCCGCCAGCAGGTCCACACACTGGCTCAGCGGACGCTTCAGCCACTCCGGCAACTCACTAATCAGCAATGCTACAGCAAAGGCCAGCGGTATAGCCAGTGCCAGTGACAAGCCCGTGGTAAACAGGGTTCCCAGTATGGACGGCAGAGCTCCATAGATATCCATGGCGGGGTCCCAGTCAACACCCCACAGAAAGGAAATCCCGAAATGCTTCCAGGCATCTGCTGAGTGAATCAGCAGCTGAGCAAAAATGCCCACCATCAGTAGCAGTGCCACGAATGCCCCGGCTTTACAGATTGTACAGAAAATAGTATCGCGTTTGTGCATAGTGTGCGGTTAACTGAAAATAGTTAACCACGGTTCAGCACGCTCTGCAATGGTGCTTTGGTGAACTAAAAGTCACACACCTCGTGACAAAATATTCACATTCTATCACTACAGCTTTTTTCTGCTAACATTTCATATTTGTAACATTCTCTTAAATGTACTCTACCAAGTGGTAGAATAGAGCCGTGAAGCTGCTCCAGGAGATCCGCCGACAGGGAAGTGAATTATTGCAGAGCTTACTGAGACTGTTTTATCTGCCGGATGACAGTCTGCGCTGCTCCGGGGATATTCTCCTGCTGCAGAAGCCAGGAGACAATCACCACGCGCCTGGCGCCGGCTTGCAGAACAGCCGGCAGGGTGGTTTCATTGATGCCGCCTATGCAGAACAGGGGCATTTCGCCCGCGGCTTCCTGGGCGGCAGCAATGTCGCCCAGACCTATGGACGGGCGGCCCGGCTTGGTGCCGGTGGGGTACAGCGGGCCGAAGCCGATGTAGTCTGCCCCCTCCTGCCGGGCCTGTATGGCCTGCTCCAGGCTGTGGGTGGAGCGCCCGATAATCACGCCCTCGCCGACCACCTGCCGCACCTCAGCCAGGCTGCCGCCATCCTGCCCCACATGCACGGCATCGGCACCGATTTCTGCGGCCATTTCCGGGTAATCATTCAGCACGAAGATAGCCCCGCGTTCCCGGCAGATGCTCTGCATGGTCACGGCCCAGGTTTTCACCTGAGCCAGTTCCACTCCTTTGGCTCGGAGCTGGATGATTCTCACGCCGCCGTCAATGAGGGCATGTGTACGCGCTTCCACCTGGTCAGGCTTAGTGTAGCCCATGTCTACAATCCCGTAAAGACGGCAATTTCTGAGAATTTTCTTCATAGCAGAACTCTGCCACAAAGCCTGCGCTGCGACAAGCAAAAAGACGCTGGATTCTCCCAATATGTCAAGGTTCTGGCTTGCAGCCAGCCGGTGATGAAACTATGCTAGGAAGCATCATGGAAACACTGGTATCTAGCGGAATTATTGAGTCGTATTTCAATAAATTGCAGAGCAATCTTGTTCTGGATGCCGCCATTGTAGGCGGTGGCCCTTCCGGTATTGTTGCTGCATACTATCTGGCCAAGGCCGGGCACAAGGTGGCCCTGTTCGACCGCAAGCTTTCCCCCGGTGGTGGCATGTGGGGCGGCGCCATGATGTTCAATGATATCGTAGTGCAGGAGGAGGCCATGCCCATCGTCCGCGAGCTGGAGCTCACCTACAAGCCGTATAAGGACGGCACTTATATCATCGATTCCGTGCATGCAACTGCCGGTCTGCTGTACAAGGCCACCCAGGCAGGTGCCACTATTTTCAACTGCTATTCCGTGGAAGACGTGGTATACAAGCAGGGCCGCGTGGGTGGCGTGGTGGTCAACTGGACCCCCGTGCTGCGTGAGGGGCTTCATGTGGATCCTCTGACCATCATCTCTAAGACGGTTCTCGATGGCACCGGCCATGACTGCGAGATTGCTAAGACAGTGGCACGCAAGAACGGTGTGAAGCTGAACACGCCCACGGGTGGCGTGGTGGGGGAAATGAGCATGGATGCCGCCGAGGGCGAACGCTCCACCATCGATAACACCAAAGAAATTTACCCTGGTCTCTTTGTTTCCGGCATGGCAGCCAATGGTGTGAGCGGCAGTTTCCGTATGGGGCCGATTTTCGGCGGCATGCTCATGAGTGGCAAGAAGGCTGCCGAGCTTATGGGAGCGGCGATTTCCGCGCAATAACAAGCCAATGCGGCGGGTGCATTTAGCGCACGCCTCGGCTATTTGTGAGGGCGAAGCAAGCCCACTTCGTGGGCGATAGATGGAAGGCAGGGGTAAGCCCGTTTTGCGGGCGTAGCCCCTGCTGAATCCATAGATACAAATGGAGCCCGTGAAACGGGTGACAGAAGGTATGCTGCACATAAAAGCGCAGCGAGGTCCCTATTGCTATTCAGAAATGATTGTGCTAGTATGATAAAGTAAAACTTATGGGGAACTCTTTTACAAATGTCTATGTGCACCTTATCTTTCATACGAAAAGCCGTGGCTGTATGATGAGAGAGGAGGATTTGTCGCGTGTTTTTCACTATATCGGAGGTGTGATACGCAATATGTCCGGGCGGGCATTTATTGTCGGAGGCCGACCAGATCATATTCATGTGTTAACCACGTTGCCAGTCAGTATTTCACTGGCAGATTTTGTTCGTGATATAAAGTCAAATACTACAAAGTGGATAAAAACAACTGACTTATACTATAAAGATTTTGCATGGCAGGAAGGGTATGGAGCTTTTTCGGTGAGTGAGTCAAATAAAGATGCTGTTGTGCAATACATCGAAAATCAGAAGGGGCACCATCAGACTCATACTGCTCAGGTTGAATTCTGCAGTTTTTTGAAGAAACACGGATATAGTGTAGAGGATATCCGGTGGTGGAGCGGACGCGGCGTAAGTGAGTAAACCTCATCATTATAATCCACTCTTCTGTCACCCGTTTCACGGGCTCCATTTATATTTGTGTGATTAGCAGAGGCTGCGCCCGCTTTGCGGGCTTACCCCTGCCTTCTATCTATCGCCCACTTCGTGGGCTTCTGTTCCTAAAACACAAAACCCGCGCCGGATGTTTCGCCGGCGCGGGTTTCTTTGAAATGTACTGTGTGGAGAAATCAGGCCTCAACAGCTTCCTCAGCGGGAGCAGCGGTCTCACCCTTTACCACGAGAACCACCTTCACATTGGCGGTCACCTGGGCGTGCAGCTTGGCAGCCACCTCGTAGGTGCCGGACTTCTTGAGCGGCTTCTCCAGCTCAATTGCGTGGCGGTCGATTTCGATGCCCTGAGCGGCCAGACCTTCAGCAATCTGCTGGTTGGTGATGGCGCCGAACACCTTGCCATTCTCACCAGCCTCGAGGGTCAGGTTGACCGTGACGGCAGCAATCTTGGCAGCGATCTCCTGGAAGTTGGCCAGCTCGGCGGCCTCGCGCTCAGCGCGCTTCTTCTGGAGCATGTTGATGAAACGCTGGTTGGCGGGAGTAGCTTCGAACGCAAGGCCCTGAGGAATCAGGTAGTTGCGGCCGTAACCAGCCTTCACGGTAACGAGGTCGGCTTCACAGCCCAGACCTTCGATCTTCGTAGCGAGAATAACATTCATGTTTGCCATAACTCAGTAATATTGGGTTTGGTGAGCCGCAAAGATGCACCATTTTATATTGAAAGTCAAGCCGAAAATGAATTTATTTGTCGCTGAGGCAGGGAACTTAATACATCCGAAATCAAAAAACTTACACGCCTGCCGGGTTGCGCATGGCTGGCTTTCACCTTGACAAACGGGGGTGGAAGGCGCATAGTAGCAAGGCCTGCGGGCTTTGTGAGATATGAGTGATGCAAAAGTAACGCCTGAGCTGATTCGCGCGGCGCTGACCACGGTGAAATACCCGGGGTTCAGCCGCGATATTGTGTCGTTTGGTCTGGTGAAGAATATCGAGGTTTCTGCAGAGGGTGCGGTGCGCATTGAGCTGCGCATCGAGAGTAAGAATGAGGACGTGCCACGTTTTGTGTACCAGAGCGTGATGACTGAGGTGAAGGAGATGCCCGGTGTGAAGAGTATCGATGTGGATATCGAGTATCATAACCCGGATGTCGAGAAAAAGGCAGCTATGCAGGACGACCCCGCCAAATGGAAGACTCCGCTGCCGGGAGTGAAGCATATTATCGGTATTTCCTCCGGCAAAGGAGGCGTGGGTAAGAGTACGGTGTCTGCCAACCTGGCTGTGGCGCTGAGCCGTCTGGGCTACCGAACCGGTCTGCTGGACCTGGATATTTACGGCCCTTCCATGGCACTGATGTTCGGCACGAAGGAGCTGCCGGATGCCGGTGAGGATGAACGTTTCATCCCTGTCCAGGCGCATGGTGTGAAGTTGCTTTCCATGGGGCTTATGATGGATGAGGCTTCTCCCGTGGCGGTGCGTGGCCCGCTGGCTACGCGCTACACGCAGCAGTTCCTGAAGGAGACGGACTGGGGCGAGCTGGACTTCCTGATTCTGGATATGCCCCCCGGCACGGGTGATATTCAGCTCACTATCGTGCAGACGGTGCAGCTGGACGGCGTGGTGGTGGTCACCACACCGCAGGAAATGGCCCTTATCGATGCCCGCAAGGCTATCGGTTTGTACCAGCGAACAGATGTGCCCATCCTTGGTATTGTGGAGAATATGAGCTATTTCATCTGCCCCACAGATGAGACAGTGCACTATATTTTCGGTCAGCATGGCGGCGACCGCGAGGCTGTGAGGCTTGGCGTGCCTATGCTGGGTAAGATTCCTCTGGATATGCGCACCCGCGAGGGTGGTGACCAGGGGCGCCCGGTGGCGCTGGAGGATACCGGCTCCAATCGAGTGGCCGCAGCATTCGAGGGTGTGGCTCAGACGCTGGCCTGCGCCCTGGGTGAGTAAGTGATTTTACAGCAAAGTATAGGGGGAGCATCAGCAATGGCTCTCCCCTTATGCTTCCGGCTAATTTAGCTGCTTTTAGCCGCATGGAATAGCCGGATGGCGGGTGTAAAATAAGAGAGGTGACGGACTTTCGTCGGCCACCTCTCAGCTGTATCACCTTGAAAAAAACTTGTTGTATCCTTACACGCGGATGGGCATGAGCACATAGAGGAACTCATCGGCCACGCGCATCACGCCGGGGCTGGAGGTGTCGATAAGGTCGATGCACACATCCTGGTCGCCCACGGACTTGAGCGGGGCAAGAACGTAATCTGCGTTAAAGGAGATGGAAATTTCGCGGCCATTGTAGTCGATGGGCACTTCTTCGTTAGCTTCGCCCATGTTGGCGCTGGACTGCACGGACATGACACCAGGGGTGAAGCGGAAGCTCACGGTGTTAGTCTTCTCGGAGGAGAGCAGGGATACGCGGCGAACGGCGCTCTGCAGCTCAGCGGCGGGAATGACTACGCGCTCGTTGTAGCGGCTGGGAATTACCTGGCGGTAGTTCGGGTAATTGCCATCGATAAGCTTGGTGATGAGCAGTGTATCACCGAAATCGAAGGAAGCCTGGTTGCTGGTGATGCGCACCATCACATCGCCGTTGTCGCCCAGCAGACGGTGTACCTCGGACACGGCACGGCTGGGAATATCGATGCACACGCTCTGGGATTCCGGGAACTCGAGCTCGCTTTCGAAAAGGGCAAGGCGGCGACCATCGGTTGCAACAAGGGTGAGCTTGCCGTCCTGGAAACAGGTGTAGATGCCGTTGAGCACATAGCGGGTGCCATCGTTGGAAATGGCAAATTCGGTGAAAGAGAAACCCTTGTTCAGAACGTTCTGCTGAACTTTGAATTCGCGGGCCTCCTTGAATACGGGCAGACCAGGGAACTCATTGGCGGGCAGACCGTTCAGTTTGAACTGCGCGCGGTTGCACTGGATGGTGGCTACGGTGCCGTTTACCTCGATGCTCACTTCGCCATCGCGCAGCTCACGGATGATGCTCTGCAGTTTTTTGGCGGGCAGAGTGATGGAACCGGGCTTCTCAACAATGCAGGGTACCTTGGTGAGAATGGTCAGCTCCATACTGGTGGTGGTGAGCTTCAGCTCGCCATCGGATGCGTCCAGCAGCACGTTGGAAAGAATGGGCATGCTGGGACGGGTGGAAACCACGCCGGCTACTTTGTTGATGCCATCGAGCAGAACTTGTTTTGCGAGTGCGAATTTCATCGAGAACCTCCTTTGTTGAGCATATTCTACTCATTCTTGCAGCAACTGGCAAGCATAATTTCTTAAATTCGCAAGATTTTCAATAACTTTTTTTAATATGGTACAACATATTGTGGTTCGATTAAAGTGGGTGCGGTATTTTCCGATGGGTGGAGTTTCTTCCTGCTTGACAAGGTGCGTAGCAGACGGGTATGATGCGAGCATGAAACCCGTATTAGTGCTGATGGCTCCCGGTTACGAGGAGATCGAGCTTACTGCGCCTATTGATATTTTACGCCGTTTGGAGATACCTGTGGTTACCGCGGGTGTGAAGGGGCGTTATGTGGAAGGTGCACATGGCATGGTGATGGCCGCCGAAATGCTGATGGTGGATGCCGATGCAGAGGATTACAGTGGCATTATTCTTCCTGGTGGTCCTGCGTCCTGGATGCTGCGGGATACGCCAGGTGTGCTTGCTCTGGTGCGTGCCATGCACCAGGCTGGTAAGCTGGTGGCAGCTATTTGTGCCGCACCTATAGCGCTGGAGGCTGCCGGAGTGCTGGAGGGGCGCCGCGTGACCTGCTATCCGGGCGTGGAAGGAGATTTGAAATCCGCGGCCGAGGTAGTGGCAGAACCTGCGGTGACGGATGGCCTTCTGGTGACTGGTCGTGGCCCAGGTGCTGCCCTGGAGTTCGGTTTTGCCCTGGGGTCTGCGCTGGGTAAGGCCGAGCAGGTGGCAGCGTTGCGTGTGGCTATGTGTGTATAGTCCTCGCACAGCGAGGATTTCGTCTTGCTAACGGCAAGATTTCGTCCGGCTCTGACGGATTTCGTCCAGCCCCGCAGGGGCTGGATTTCGTTTTCCTATGGTACGAAAATCAATAAGTTAAGCGGAGATTGGGAAAACATCACTTCTTTTTCGCCGTATTGAGAGATGCAATCAGCATAGCCCTGATGTTGCCGCATCGATGCTGCAGTGGTGTAATAACCTCGGCAGGCACAATGCCCGCCCGCATGAGCACCTGCATCCAGTATTCTGTTTCATGGCATTCCTTGAGGGAAAGCTGGTACTTTGCGATGAAATCAGCCCCGCTGGAGGCATAAACGCCTTCGTGAATGTTTGCACCGATGCTGGTAGCCGAGCGTATAAGCTGGTTTTTCAATACGGCGTGCCGCTCGATACTGTCACAGAGCCGGACAATTTCCACGGCAAAATCAAGGCTTTGCTCAGCAAGAGGATGGGGTTTCATGATACTGGCATAGTAGCATGCTCCTAGTGTGGCGGCAAGTTATTTCCCAATTAACGCCCGATATATAGGGTTGTTTTCCTCTGGGAAAACGAAATCCCGGTTCCTGCGGAACCGGGACGATATCCGGCAGGGCCGGACGAAACCTAGCCGTAGGCAAGACGATATCCGCGCTGCGCCTGGACTCAGATTGTCTTGCCTTCTTTATCGTCAAAGCATCCCAGAACGATGCGAATGATATCGAAAATCTGCCAGATAAGGAAGCCACCGCAAGTGCAGAACTGAATAATACCGGTGATGACCTTGCCGGCATAAATGCGGTGAACACCACCGATACCGCAGCAAATCAGCAGGCTGAGGAGGAAGGTAACGAAACGGGAGCGGGGGGATTGGTTATTGATGCAGTTGGGGCAGCAGCTCATGGTATGTTATATGGGGGTGGGTTAAAGAAGTTCTTTGGCGCGGGCCAGCAGGGTATCGCGCGTGTTGGGTAAAATGTCGTCCTGCACTTCTGCCAGGAGGGTTTTGAGGATATCTCCTATGGCCGGACCGGGCTTGGTACCCAGGCCGATGAGGTCACGACCGTTGACCTGTAAATCGCCCACAGTGAAAGCGGGCTGTTCTTCCAGCACATCCTCCAGCAGGCTGCGGCCTTCGCGCAGTGTGGCTTGTTTCTGCGTGCGTTCGTGGGTGGACTGGGCGGCCATGTCGGCCTGCTTCATTTCCAGCAGCAGCTGTAGGTTCTCCAGCCCCAGGCGGCCAACCAGGCGGCGCATGCCGGGTGCCGTGGTGGGCAGCATGGAATCGTGCTCGCGCACCAGAGTGACCACCGTCTGCAGGGTGGCGGTGTCGCTCTTCAGGTGCAGCAGAATGTTGCGTGCCATTTCGGCGCCCTTGGTGCCGTGGTCGTAGAAATGCCCCTTGCCATCCTCTCCCAGGGTGAAGGTGGCGGGCTTGGCGATATCGTGCAGCAGCAGGGCCAGGCGCAGCACCTCGTTGGCCGGGGCAGCCTGCACCGCGTGGGCGGTGTGGGTCCACACATCGTAGCAGTGGTGCGGGTTGCGCTGGTCGAATCCCACGGAGGGGGCCAGTTCCGGGATAATGACGGTGAAAACATCCGGGAAAGCCTGCATCATGCCCAGCACGCCCTCGCCCATGAGAATGCCTTTCAGCTCGGTGAAGATGCGCTCCACGCTCACATTCTCCAGCAGGTGCCGGTTGCGGTGGATGGAGAAGGCTGTTTCGGTCTCGATGCCGAAGTTATAACGCGCGGCAAAGCGCAGGGCTCGCAGAATGCGCAGGCCGTCCTCGTTGAAACGGGCGTCCGGTTCGCCTACGCAGCGGATGGTACCGGTCTGCAGGTCGCGCTGGCCGTCGAAGGCATCCACCAGGCCGCGGGTAGGGTTGTAGGCCATGGCGTTGATGGTGAAATCGCGCCGTGCCAGGTCCTCCTCCACGCGGCTCACGAAATTCACGCTGTCCGGGTGGCGGTTGTCGGTGTAGTTGCCATCGATGCGGAAGGTGGTCACCTCCACCGGCTCGTGGCTTACCATAACAGTTACCGTGCCGTGCTGCAGACCAGTCTTGATGACGTGGAAGCGCTTGAAGACGCGCAGCACTTCCTCCGGCAGGGCATTGGTGCACACATCCCAATCCTTCGGTTTGCGGCCCAGCAGAGAATCGCGCACGCAGCCGCCCACCACATAGGCTTCGTAGCCATAGCGTTCCAGGCGTTCTACAACGGTCAGGGCGTGTGCGGGTATTTCAATCACGGGGCGGAGGTATTGTACTGGTGCTCCGACTTTTTGTCAATAGTATTCACTTAGAACACAAACTGAACCAGTAGCATGTAACACACTGTGCCGGTGATGACGCTCAGCAGGGTGTTGCGCTTCCAGATATGGAGTACTCCGACCAGTAGACATGAGATGATGGCCGGCAGGTACCCGGCTGTGGTGTTGAAGTGTGCATCTTTCAGACAATAGACTACCAGCATGGCAATGACGGCACTGGGCAGCAGTCGTCCCAGTTTTTCGACTATTGGCGGGGTGGAGGCCTTGCCCTTGAAAATGAGGAAGGGCAGGAAGCGCAGTAGCGCCGTAATCAGTGCCATGACGGCTATGGCATAGAATGTGTGGGCGTTAACCATGGGAAGTCTCCTTTTCCTTGTGCAGACAGAGCATCAGCAGAATCACGAGCATCGCAGGAATCATGAAGTTATCCTTGCCGAACAGCAGCAGACATGCCCCGGTGACTGCGGCTCCCATAAGGGCCGGGTAGTGCTTTTTCATGCTTTGCCACTGCTCCACGAAGATGGTGATGAAGAGCGCAGTGAGCACGAAATCGATACCTTGGCTGTTGAATGCCACCAGGGAGCCTGTCACTGCGCCCAGGGTGCAGCCGGTTATCCAGTAGCAGTGGTCGAAGAAGCAGATGCAGAAGTAGTAGGTCTTTTTCTCCGCCGCCGGAATTTCCGGGTTATCCCGGCACAGCAGGGAATAGGTCTCATCGGTAAGCGCAAATATCAGGTAGGGCGTGCGTTTCCCGGTGCTTTTGAATTTATCCAGCAAGGAAATGCCATAGAACAGGTGACGGGCATTCACCAGAACGGTGGTGAGCCCCACGGTGAGCAACGAGGCCCCGCTGCTCAGCAGCCCCACGGCCACATATTGCATGGCTCCGGCGTACATGGTGATGCTCATCACCGGCGCCAGCCATACCGGAAACCCGCTCGCCTGCAGCATAATCCCAAAGCCGAAGCCCAGCGCCAGATACCCTGTCAATACGGGTATGGTGTCGATGAAAGCTTGTCGGACGGCGCGGCTCATGGGCCGCCCAGTCTACGCCATTTGCCGCGAAATGCAAGCTTTTTCGCCCGGCCGAGCGGATAAATTCGGAGCGGCGGGACTTCAAGTCCCGCACATGGATGACAAGAACGGCGTGCGGTGGTGAACCGCACGCCGTTGAAGTTAACGGGAGCCTTGGAGCTTATGCCTCGGGGGTAGTTTCGGCCTCGGCACTGTAATCGATGGCGGCCAGGGCCTGGTAGAGGCGCCAGCGGCGGGCGATGTCCTGCTCTTCGAGGGCAAGGAGCTTCTCGAAGTTGGCCTTGTTGGTCTTGGCCAGCATCTTGAAGCGGTTTTCGCCGCCCTTGCCGTCCACGCCGATAAGGGCGTCGCGCACGGGCATCTTGGGAGCCTTGCTCTTGATGGAGAGCGGGTTCTTGCCCTGCTTGATGTTGTCCGGGTTGAAGTTGTAGAGCAGCCAGCGGCCGCAGTCCACAGCGTCCTTCTGGCGGTCAAGGCCCTGGGCCATGTTGATGCCGTGGTTGATGCAGTGGCTGTAAGCAATCACGAGGGCGGGACCATCGTAGGCCTCGGCTTCAGCCAGGGTCTTGAGGGCGTGCTCATCGTTGGAGCCCATGGCGATGGAAGCCACGTAGATGTTGCCGTAGGTCATGGCCATGTAGCCGATGTCCTTCTTCACCTGGTCCTTACCGCGGGTGGCGAACTTGGCCACAGCGGAGCGCGGGGTAGCCTTGGAGCACTGGCCACCGGTGTTGGAGTACACCTCGGTGTCCATCACGAGCACCTTCACATTGCGGCCGGAAGCGAGGATGTGGTCCAGACCACCGTAGCCGATGTCGTAGGCCCAGCCGTCGCCGCCGAGAATCCACACAGACTTGCTCACCAGGTAGTTGGCCTGTGCCTTGAGGGCGGCCAGCTCGGGGTCATCGCCGCAGGCGGCCTTGATGGCAGCTACGGTTTCGCGGGCTGCTACTACCTCAGCCTCGGTCTTCTGCGGGTTGCTCTTGATGGCTTCCACCAGCTCGGAGCCCACCTTATCGGCAGCAGCTTCGAGCAGCTCGAAGGCGTATTCCTGCTTCTTGTCCAAGGAGACACGGAAGCCAAGGCCGAACTGGGCGTTGTCCTCGAAGAGGCTGTTGGCCCAGGCGGGACCGCGGCCATCGGAATCGTGCGTCCAGGGGGTGGTGGGCAGGTTACCGCCGTAGATGGAGGAGCAGCCCGTGGCGTTGGCCACCACCAGGCGGTTGCCCAGGAGCTGGGTCAGGGCCTTCACATACGGAGTCTCACCGCAGCCGGCGCAGGCTCCGCTGAATTCGAAGAGCGGGCGCATGAACTGCTGGTCCTTCACCTGGCCGGGGTTCAGCTTGGTGCGGTCAGCATCAGACAGCTTCTCGAAGAAGTTCCAGTTGTTGGTTTCGGGTTCCAGAGCCACGGCTGCCGGGGTCATGGTCAGGGAGTTCGTGGGGCATACGCGGGTGCAGAGTGTGCAGCCTGTGCAGTCTGCGGCGGATACCTGGATGATGAACTTCTTGCCCTGCCAGTTCTTGTGCATCTTGCTGGCATCGGCGCTCTTGAAGCTCTCCGGGGCGCCCTCGAGCTCGGCGGGGTCCACCATCTTGGCGCGCAGGGCAGCGTGGGGGCACACGGTGGTGCACTTGCCGCACTGGATACAGGCCTTGCTGGTTTCGGTCTTCTCGGGGGTCCACACGGGGATTTCGAGGGCGAGGTTGCGCTTCTCGTACTGGGTGGTGCCGCTCGGGAAAGTGCCGTCCACCGGCATTTCGGAAACCTTCACGCTGTCGCCTTCGCCGATGACAATCTTGCCGAGCACGTCGCGCACAAAGGCGGGAGCGCCGGGAGCCAGGGCGGGGGGCAGCTCGTGGCCGGTGATGGCGGATCCCAGGGGTACTTCGTACAGGTTGGCCAGGGAGGCATCCACAGCCTGGATGTTCTTGGCAACCACTTCGTCACCCTTCTTGCCGTAGGTTTTCTTGATGGCTTCCTTGATGTAGCCGATAGCTTCATCGGAGGGAATCACACCGGCCAGGTGGAAGAAGCAGGTCTGCATGATCATGTTGATGCGGCCGCCCATGCCGGTAGCCTTGGCTACCTTGAAAGCGTCGATGCAGTAGACCTTGATGTTCTTGTCGATAATCTGCTGCTGCATGCGGGCGGGCAGGCTGTCCCACACCTTGTCGGCGGCCACCGGGGTGTTGATGAGGAAGGTGGCACCGGGAGCGGCGTTCTTCAGGAAGTCGAAGGTGTTCAGCAGGCTGGGCTGGTGCAGCGCAATGAAGTTGGCGCTGGTGATGAGGTAGGTGCTGTGAATAGGCGTGGTGCCGAAACGCAGGTGGGACACCGTGGAGGAACCGGACTTCTTGGAGTCGTACACGAAGTAGCCCTGCACATACAGGTCGGTGTGCTTGCCGATAATCTTGATGGCATCCTTGTTGGCACCCACGGTACCATCGGAACCCAGACCATAGAACATGCAGCGGGTCACGGTGTCGGCTTCGGTGGTGAAGCTGGGGTCGTAGGCGATGGAAAGACCGGTCACGTCGTCCTCAATACCCACGGCAAAGCCGGTCATGGGGGCGTCTTTCTTGAGTTCGTCGAACACGCCCTTCACCATGGCAGGAGTGAATTCCTTGGAGCCCAAACCGTAGCGGCCACCCACGATGATGGGCATGGCAAAGGGCAGGGTGCCCTTCACGTTGGCATCGCTCAGGGACTGTACCACATCCTGCAGCAGGGGTTCGCCCAGGCTGCCGGGTTCCTTGGTGCGGTCGAGCACGGCAATCTTCTTCACGGTCTTGGGCAGGGCGGCAATCACGTCCTCTGCCGGGAAGGGGCGGTACAGGCGCACCTTCAGCACACCGATATCTTCGTTGAGAGCCTTCACGGTCTCAAGACAGGCCTCGGCGCCGGAGCCCATGATGATAATGACGCGGGTGGCCTCGGGGCTGCCGATGTATTCCACCAGGTCGTAGCAGCGGCCGGTCAGCTCGCCGAACTTCTTCATGGCTTTCTTCACAATGCCGGGCACAGCGTTGTAGAACTTGTTCACGGTTTCGCGGCCCTGGAAGTACACGTCGGGGTTCTGGGCGGTGCCGCGGATGACGGGTGCATCCGGTGTGAGGGCGCGGGCGTGGAAAGCATCCACCAGGTCCTGGTCAATCATGCCACGCAGCTGCTCGTCGGAGATGTCGGCAATCTTACCTACTTCGTGAGAGGTACGGAAACCATCGAAGAAGTTGATGAAGGGCACACGGCTTTCCAGCGTGGCGGAGTGGGCAATGGCGGCCATATCCGGTGCTTCCTGGGTGGAAGCGCCGCAGAGCATGGCAAAGCCGGTGGAGCGGGCACTCATCACGTCGCTGTGGTCACCGAAGATGGAAAGACCCTGGGCTGCAAGAGCACGGGCGGCAATGTGGAAGACACAGGGGGTGAGCTCGCCGGCAATCTTGAACATGTTGGGAATCATGAGCAGCAGCCCTTGAGAAGCCGTGAAGGTGGTGGCCATGGAACCCGTTTGCAGTGCACCGTGCACAGCGCCGGCAGCACCGGCTTCAGATTCCATTTCAACGATGCTGGGAACGGTGCCCCAGAGGTTCTTGCGATCTACAGCGGTCCATGCCTCTGCCGATTCACCCATCGGGGAAGACGGTGTGATGGGGTAGATGGCAGCCACTTCAGAACAGCGGTATGCTACAGAGGCTACGGCCTCGTTGGCATCGATAGTGCTATATGTCGTGTTCATACGGTTACAATGTTTGAGAAAATGTTCTTGGCGAAAGACAGCTCACCTGATGTGTGAAATTCTGTTTCCACGAGCTCTATACTACACCTGCAAGAGCCTGAAATCAATCAAAAATGACGTGCTGGCAGAGCTTTTTTCTGCAACCGAATCAGAATAAAGTCTTTTCCTTACTGGCTTCAGTGCCTTCCAGGTAACGCACATAGCGGCTTACACCGGCGCCGTATGGAGAGGAAAGGCGGAGATCAGATTCGCTTTCCATCAGTTTGGAGGAGGTGCGCAACCAGTTGAAAAGGAACCATAGCCCGGTCAGGCTGCCGATAATGCCCAGAGGGTAGAGAATGGCAGGAAGGGTTCCGGGCGTTTCCAGTACCTCTCTGATGCGGTCTTTGATGCTGCGTTTCTTCTCGGTGGTGTCTTCCTTGTAATCAATCTGGATTAACGGAATTTTTCCCCCGGTGCTGGCGGTAACCGGGGGAAATGTATCAGCCAGGGGGGTAAGCTGGGCGCTGATGCAGTTCAGTGCCTGCATGAGCCCTTCTGCGCCACCGTCGCCGGCTGCGGTGCGAACTTTCTGCAGCCATTCGAGTCGCTGATTATCCTGGGGTTTGATTTCCTGGTAACCAAGTTCGATTCCGGAGGCGTGGCCGAGCGGGTAGCGCATGAGTACAGCGTATTCGCACGGTTGCGCCGTAGCGGTGACCAGGATATCCACCGAAAGTTCACTGGTAATGGCCTGTCCGCCTTTGAAAACAGTGACGTAGATGTGGAATTTGGCGTTGGCATTCAGGGTGCGCAAAACATGTTCCACGTCTTCACGTTCTACGGTGGTGAGCAGTCCCTGGGGGTCGTTCAGGCTGGTGTTGCGTGGCGGGCGCGTGTACATTTCGCTGTATCGGCCCAGAATGCGGGTGTCGCTTTCTTCCGGTTTTTCCAGTGGGCGTGTGTTACGGGAAGGGAGTTTGCGCTGTCTTGCCAGTTCACGCTGTTCTTTCAACAGCTGTTTTTTTCTTTCTGCTTCAGCCTTGATTTCTTCCGGCGTGGGTTTCGGAGGAAGCAGGGCTGTGTACCCTGTGAGCAGTTCACCTGACATCAGGTGGCGGTAATCGTCTGCCCTCCAGTGCGGCATCCCGTCTTCTGTGGCCAGTGAGCTGCTGCCGAGCATCAACCCCAGAGCTGCAGTCAGTACACTTGCTTTCTGGAATCGGCGCAGTTTTCGGTTTACGGAACGGGCCTTGGTCGAGATGCGGCGCGTTGCTTTGCGCATAACTTTTTTAAGTGCTGGTACCATGGCGCGTTCGCGGAATTGGAGTTGTGCGCTTTTGATGCAGGTGTTGATGCGGTCTGGGTCAATATAGGGATCCAGCTTGTATCCCCAGGAGAAACATGCCATTTCCAACTGAACGTCCATGACGAGAATGAGCATCCATTCATGCCGTACGGGGGGCGGCAGGGGATGCAGGGTATCCATGATGGTTTCGCGGATGGTCTGCCAGGTTCTTGTAAACCAGTTCTGAGGTTGCTCATCATGCGTGGGTCGTGCTTCACCCGGGCGGCGTTCACGCAGTTCGGATTCCTCGATGGCCTTGAGCTGGTCTCGCTTGCCGAAAGAGGGGTGGTGGATACGTGCGTGGTTCAGAATCCAGTGCGCATGTGTGCGTAATTCCTGTACTCGTCCGACATCGGTTATGTAGATACAGAGCGCAACAGGTCTGATTTTACGTTCCATTTGCTCCAGTGTGTGCATGAGCTCCAGCCGCTCCTGGTGGGTCAGAGCGCCGGCGGCATCCACAACTCGGGTAAATTCCACCTGTGCTTCGCCGAATATTTCGTCTGCCTGGGAAATGTCGTAGCCGCAGGCCGGGCACTGGTCTTCCGCGCCGGCGTGAATAGTGGCAGAACATTTCGGACAAATAGGCATGCTGGGTTAGTTATAGCTGTTTTTTTTTCATTGTGGAAGATAAATTGCTGTCATTTCATCCAACAAAAAAACGTCCCTGCACCAGTGCGGTGCAGGGACGTGTGTAAGGTTTTCCGGACTTGCTTATCAGAAAGTCAGGCCGATGCCTACATTGGCGTTCTGCTCGGTGGCCTTCTCGCGGAGTTCTGCGGTGTAGCCAGCGTTCAGGTCCAGTGTTTCGGTGAGCTGCCAGGTGGCACCTGCACGCAGCTGAATAGCGCTGCGGCCAGGCAGGGCGCTTTCGCCGATAAAGGCGTACTTGCCATCAGCTGTAACCTTGGCGGCTGTGCGATCCACATCGTTGATGTATGCTACGCCCAGGTAGGGAGTGAAGCCATCGAAGGACTTGCTGACAGTCATACCCACCTTGACGGAGAGGTTGCTGTAGTCTTCATCAGCAGTGTAAGTGGCATCATAACGGCGGCCGGCTTCGGTGAAGTCGTCCATGCAGGCCTTGGTGTATTCCACACCCACATAGGGGGTGAATACGATGCCGTCATCGGTGGTGATGTCGCGGGAGATGGAGGCGCTGAGTACCCATGCCTCGGAATCCCATTCAGCAGTGGCAGGTTCACCCGTGCGGATGGAGTTGCGGGTGCTGTCGTTCTCGAACCAGCCGTAGGCGGCAAAGGCGCTCAGCTTCATGTCGTTGAGCAGACCCTTGGTCTGGAACTTGTGGGTGCCGTACAGAGCAACCATCTTGCTGTCCTGGTCAATACTGCCACCTTCGTAGAAGCCGTTGCCGAATTCGGGTTCGTTTTCACCCCATGTGCAACCGAAGGCAGCACCGATGATGGTGTTCTTGGTGAAAGCGTGATCCACACCTACAGCTGCACCCCAGGCGTTGTAGTCATAGCCATTCGTGTATGTGCCGCTGTCCACGCTGTCGAACACGCTCAGAGCACTGGCCCAGGTGCGGGTGGTGCCGGCTTCGCGCAGGATTGCCTGAGACTCGGCAACGCGGCCGAAGTTCAGTACAGTTTCACCAGCGCTTACCAGTGTGTTGGCAATGCGGGTCGGTTCTTCCAGGATTTCGCTTTCCACATAGATGATACCGGAGGTCAGGAACTGAGACGTATCCCAGAACATACCGTCTTCCAGTACGGGCAGGGTGCTTTCATCGAAGTAGTAGCCGCTGCCCAGTGTCAGGGCATCGATGTCGCCGGTGATGAACTGAATCATGTGGCCTTCGCTGAACACGCTCTGCATGGTGGAGGCTGCTTCGTACTGGTCTGCGCAGTCAGCGTATGTGCCATCAGCCTGCTTCTCCTGGTAAACGATGCTCACCTTGCCATTCAGGGTTACATCGCCGTCAACATAAAGCTGGGAGATGGAGCCAGTGGCGTAATCCGTAGAGAGGGAGCTGCTGTCGCCGCTGAAGGAATCCCATTCCTGAGAGTTTGTAATCACGTAGAACTTGGTGTCGCCATCAACAGTCAGGTTGGAGGCGTTTACCACACCGGGGGAGCTGCCCACGGTCAGGGTGGAGCCTTCCTTCATGTGCACGTTCTTCACATAGCCGGAGCCCTTCATCTCTGTGCCGTGTTCAAAGACAACGTTGTTGACGGTGCCGCCAGCGTTGGTCAGAGTGGCGCCGTTTTCGAACTTGGCCTTGTTGACGGTGCCGCCGTTCTTCACATTGGAATTGCTATTGAAGACGATTTCCTGCATGTGATCCTGGTTGTCGCCCAGGATGGAACCCGCTTCAATTTCCACGTCGGATTTTTTGAAGATGGTGGAGCCGAATGCAGTATCGTGGTTTTCGTTATCAATCTTTTCGAACTTCACGACGGACTGGCCGGCAATCTTCACGGTGGCGTTGTCAATGATGCTGTCTACGGTCAGGTGTTCGCCGGAATCCACGGTCTCTGTCTTTGTGCCGATAACGGTGGTGCCGGTTTCATCATATATCTTGACTTCCACCTCCTTGGTAAGGTTGATATCGGTGGTGCCACCAATGTGGAGGTCCACGCCCGTGAGGGTGATGGTGGTGCCTTTATCAATGGTGAGGGCGTGTGTGGAGTGCATGCTCAGTTCGGAGAGATTCACGTTGGAATCTTCCTTAATCTGAACGATGTCAATCTTCTTCACTTCGCTCTTCGTGACCTCGTTGGTCTGGGTGTCCTTGGTGGTCAGGATACCGGTCTTGGTATCTTCGTTGAAACCGAGCTCTGCACCCTGTTCGCGACCAGTACCTTCGTGGGAGCTTGTGCCTTCAAGCACGAGCGTTACACCGGAGAGACCGAGGGTTTCTTTCTTGGTGGTCGTCTGCTCGCTGCTGTCGGTAATGGTGGTCTTCTGGTTCACAACAACGGTCTGAACCTTGGAGGAACCTTCATCGCCTGAGCTTACAACGTCCTTACCGATAACAACAGTGGCGCGGATTTCTTCCTGCGTTTCAGTGTCGATACCCTTGGTTACTTCGGAAGAGTGAATGATGGTGTCGTTCTTCACTTCAAGGCCAGTCTCGTCCTGGTCGCCCGTCACTACCACTTCCTGACCCTTGGATTCCGGAGTCTCGGTTACGATGCCGGTGGTTTCCGTCAGAACTTCCAGCTCGATGGTCACATTGGAGGAGGAGTCGGTTTCGACCTTTACGGTTTCAATGGCGCCGAGCTTGGTGAAGTTCATGCCCATCTCGTTGCCGATGAAGGAGAGCTGCTGGCCGTTTGCGTCCGTGCCGGAGGTGATGCGGTTGTTATCCCAATCGATGGTCCAGCCTGCGTCTACGCTGAAATCATCGCGGTTGACAACGATGAGCTGGTCACCCTGCTTGACGAAGTCGATGTTCTTACCAATCAGGGCAGAGGCCTTGTCGGTGTCGATGTCAACCTTCACAGAGGAGTTCAGAGTGTTGCTGAGAGTGATGACGGCTGTTCCTTCTGTGGTGCTGGTGGAGCTGCCATTCACTTCGATGGTGGTGGTGCCCGTGCCGGTAATGGTGCTGGCGTTCAGTCGGCCTGCTCCGTTCAGATAGATGTCGCCGCTGTTGGCAATGCTGCCCTGGGTGGCCTGTCCGGTGATATTCCAGCTGCTGCCGTCGGTAACGTTTACGCTGCCGGAGCCGGTTACTTCGGAAGTGGTCAGGCTGTCGGTTACATTGATGAGGCCGGTGTTGGAGATGGTGCCATCCGTGCTGGTGGCAGAACCTGTGTTCCAGGTGCCGGCATTGGCGATGGTGCCGCTATTGGCGATGGCGCCGGTTGTCAGGGTGCCGGAATCCACCTGGATGGAAGCACCCTTGGTCACTGTGGCCTTGGCAATGTCGCTGGTGCCAGCGTTAACCAGACTGCCGGCTTCATCCAGAATCAGTTCGCCGCTGACTTTGGTGATACCCGTTGCGCTTGTGCTGAGTTTGCCGGCCAGTACGGTGGCGTTGGTCAGGTTTGAGGTTCCGGCTTCTGTGTTAAGGGCGCTGTTTGTGCCGATGATGTATGCGTTTTCGGCGGTCAGGCTGCCACCCTTGACGGAGGCGGTGCCGGTGCCTTTGTAGCCGACGTACAGGGAATCTGCCGTGGTGGTGCCGGAGGATTCCAGTGTGCCGATGCCGGTCTCCGAGCTGCCGATGACGATATCTTTGGCATTGATGGTGGCAGAGGAAACAACGCTACCCGTGCCGGCATTACCGATGGTGAGCAGGTCTGTGGTGATGGTGCCATTGGCTGCGTTAATGAGACCGGTAGAACCGGCTTCGTTGCCTGCAGTAATGTAAGTTGCTGTGAGCTTGGCGGCATTATTGAGCTCAATGGTGCCCGTGCCGGCATTGCCCGCCAGAATGCTGGTGGCGGTGACATCGCTGCCGTCGATGCAGATGGTACCCTTGGCGCCGGCTTCGCTGCCCAGAATGGCAGTGCTCAGGTTCAGGGTGCTGCCATCGTGTACGTGGATAGTACCGTTGCTGCCGGACTTTTCACCTACGAGGGTCTGATCTGCGAATGTGGCCGTGCTGCTGTTGAGGTTAAGAGTTGCTACGCCGCCGCTGTGGCCGATGGAGGTGTAGTCCAGTACACCACCTTCTTTACCTACGGTGATGGAGCTGTCCGTCAGGGTGACGGTATCAGAGATGCTGGAATGGTTGCGGTGGCTGATGGCAAATACAGCGCCGTTTTTGCCGGATTCAACCACGATGGCGGCGCCATCGGTGGCGTTAATGATGCCCTGGCCGGCATTCACGCCAACGTACAGGCTATCGGAAATATTTGCGGAGCCTCCCTTGAGGGTGAGTGTGCCGGTGCCGCCAACAAGACTGTTACCAAGGTTGAGCTGGGTAACATTCAGTTTGGTGCCGTTGTTGACAATCAGTTCACCGTTGTTTGCAGTAGTTGCGCCGGAATTGAGACCAACGCCACCAACGAAAATCATCTGACCGTTGTTGTATGTGCTGCTGGTCAGTTCAGCTACGGCTGCACCTTCAGAAGTGCCGATGGTAAGAGTGCTGGAATTGTGTTTGGCCCAGATTTCGTTCCATGTGTTGGATGTCAATGTGCCGTTGCCTGTGAGGTAGGCATTCGTGCCATTGTACTTAGTGGTTAATGCAGCATCTGCAGTGTGCAGTGCTACCATGGCCATAGCAGCCATGAGCGCCCGGCGCAATGTGAGATTCAGGTGGAGTTTCATAATGATAAAAGGAAAATGAAAGGATGAGGATACAGCGATACCATAGAATGGAACCACAAGGAAGAATAGCTGATTCGCATGCGTATGTAAAGCGAAAAGTACGTGAAACGCTGGATTTGATGCCTTTATGGTGGCTTTTTTAGGTAAAAAAGAAGAACCCGCCGGTTGGCGGGTTCTTATCAGGAGGTGAAGTCCGATAGCTTTTAATCGGAGATGATGTTGAGCTCTGCAACGGCAGCGGAGTCGCCGCCATCGTGGGAGGAAAGTGCCACGAAGCGCAGGTATTTGCCAGTAGCTGACGTAAAGAAGAGAGCTTCCTGTTTCTCAGCCGTGTTGGCCATAGTGCCGCGGGCAACGGGAGAGCCCCAATTCTCACCATCCATGCTGATATATACCTCATAATCCTTCACGCGGGCTTCCTTGAGCTTGGCGCTCTGGAACACCACACCCTTCACCCGGCGCTCGCCGCCCATATCCAGGCGGATTTCGTGCGGGTAGCTGGCCAGGGTCACACCCTTGAGGGTGTGCCAGTAAGTATCCGGGTTACCATCGAGCACGTTGCGTGCAGGACCACCTTCTGGCAGGTCGGAGCTCACATAAGCCACGGAGAAGAAGGCATGGGGCGGGTACTCGCCCACCACACGGGTGATGATGGGCTGCACCTCTGCCAGAGCAGCGTAGGGTTCATTGCCGGAGAGCGGCTTCACGAACACCAGCTTGATGAATTTGGTGGTCACTGTCTCCTTAAGCATTGTGCGCTGTTCGCTTTCCTCGTCCACCATGTTCACCACGCAGTCGGGCTTGCTGCTCCAGCTGCGACCATCGGTGGAGAAGTAGACATCAATCTGACCGGCGCGAGAGGAGGAACGACCCTGGCGGGGTGTCATTGCCAGACCACGCAGCTCAGAAAGAGCGCCCAGGTCGATGATGACCTCGTGCGGATATGCCGGTACGGGTTCCTCGCGCCACTCGGAGTGCCAGAAAGTATCGCGGCGGCCATCGATGAGGTTCCAGGGGGAGTTGCTGCTACCTGCATAGCTGGAGCAGTGGGTGATGCGCATCACATTATCCGGCTTCCACTCGGGGAGACTTTGGAAGACGCTTACGCTCTTCATGCAGCCCTCGCTGCTGGCGCTGGCGCGCACGATACCATCCTCACGCTGCAGGAAGGGTTCGGTATAGTCTACCTTGGAGCCATCGGGCAGAGTCACCACAATTCTGGCATCGCGGGAACCACAGGTGGCGTGCACATAACCCACGCTGTCGCGGGAGAGGGTCACAGCACCAGTGAGCGGCAGCATGGTGCGGCCGATATCGGCAGGATTCTGCCCCTGCAGCACCGGGCGCAGGGAGAACACGAAGGTAGTAGGCCCGGAAAGCGGAATATCGCGATCCATGGGCAGCGGGCCGCAGGCGGCACCACCCAGACCCAGGGTGAAGGCATCCACGCTCACCACAGTGGCACCGGCGCGCTTCACTTCCTCGGGGTGGGAAGCCTCAAAGATATCGCGTGCGGTATAGGGCAGCGCTGAGAAGTTGAAATTCTCATGCGGCTCGGCAGCAATGACAAGACCTACCCCCTTTTCATCGGTGATAGCAACCCACTGGGTATCCATGCGGTTACCCATCTCCATGGGGAAAGGATAGCGCTCAACCATATTCTCAACCGTGGTATTCCAGATACCCACGTGGGAACCGGCCTTGCGGTCGGTGTAGTTTTCACCGGGGCCGCGGCCATACCAGCGCACGTTGGAGAAACGCTCTGGCAGCATGAGGGTGTAACCCAGCTTGGGCAGCACCACCTTGTTCATGCTGGGAATGATACCGGCCTGCACGCTCACGTAGCCGTTCGGCAGAATGGTGTACACCAGCTGCGTGGTGAACTTGAAGTCCTTTTCCGTCATGGGACCCAGGTCCTTCACCGTGTACTTACCGTTGTCGTACTCACCGCTGTTGAGGTTTTCCTTGCGGGTACCCTGGCTGACCACATCGCAGGAGATACGCACCACGCCATGCTCCAGACGCTCCACCAGCAGCGGAGTAGCGCTGTGGGTCAGGTTGCCCAGGCCGTTGTTCAGCCACTGGTTCATGGCCCACTTATCATTGGCCACCGGGGCGCGGAAAGCGTTCAGGTGCACCGTGGGCTTCTCACCCAGCAGCTGCTGACCGTTCACTATGTAGTTCTTGATACCGCCGGTCACCTTGTCCACGCTCAGCGTGAAATTCGGCCCGATGACGAGCATCTGACCGCTCTGATTGCGGACGTCAATCTTCGCATCGCTGAGCTGCATGAGGTTCTGGCGGGCGTCGTAGCCGGTCATCTCCTCAGTCAGAGCCATCTGCTCCGTAGCAATCACATAGCCCTTCTGAGCCCATTCCGTATCCTGCTTGAGGCAAAGGTTGACCGTAAGGTAATAGCGGCGATCCTTGCGCAGGGAAAGCAGCATATCTGCCGGAAGCGGCAGAGTCACCTCCTGCGTGGTAAGCGGGGCACCGGCAGGGGCAAAGCTACCCTGAGCCACCACCTTGTTACCCTCTTCTGCAAGGGTCCAGGTACCGTCATACTCAGCCAGGTCAGTGAAGAGATGCTTGTTGCGAATGCTGATATTCAGCCCCTTATCACTGACAGCGCCCAGCGTGAAGGACGCATTCTGCTGCACCTTGCGGATTTCCTCGTAGAGCGGGGTGACGGTGCGGTCGCTGTAGATAACGCCCTTGATGCAGAAGATGCCGTCGTGCGGGTATTCACCATGGTCACCACCGTATGCCTGGCGCGTAACCTTGGTGCCGTTCGGCAGAGTGACTTCTTGGTCGTAACTCTGGTGAATCCATTCCCAGATACCGCCGCCGATGATGGAATCGCTGCTGTCGATAGCTTCCCAGTAGTCGGCCAGGTTGCCCATGGAGTTGCAGAGAATGTGGGCGTATTCGGAGATGTACCAGGGTTTTTCAAGTTTTGTTCCGGCAATGTTGCGGGCCCAGTTGACACTGGGATACTGGTTGGAGCAGAGGTCTGCCAGGTCGTTATTACGTTCGTACTGGGTCAGGCGGGATGTGTCGCGGCTTTTGATCCAGTCGCGCACGGCGGCAAAGTTGTCGCCGGGACCTGCTTCATTGCCGTAGGACCAGATAACCACGCAAGGGTGGTTCTTGCTCTGCTCCACCATGTTCTTGTTGCGCCATACGTGCTGGGCTTTCCATTCCGTCGGGTGGGAGAGAGAAAGCTCACCGTAATAATATCCGTGGGATTCGATATTGGCTTCGTCGCATACATAAATGCCGAGTTCATCGCACATTTCGTAGAAGCGGTCTACCTGCGGATAGTGAGAGTTGCGGATATGGTTGATATTGCCGCGTTTCATGATGAGGAGTTCCTGTAGGCACTCCTCCTCTGTTACTGTGTGACCATTGGCGTGCTGGCTTTCATGGCGGTTCACACCCTTGAGCTTCACGGGCATGCCGTTCACCAGGAAGCGACCATTCACCAGCTGCACGTCACGGAAACCAATCTTGCGGGAAAGGGTCTCGGTGATTTCGCCCTGCTCGTTCTTGAGCGTGATGATCAGTCGGTACAGATTCGGCTTTTCAGCGCTCCAGAGGGCAGGGTTGGCAATGGTGGAGGCCAGGGTGGTCTGCACCTCAGCGCCGGGGGCGATTTCCAGGGCTGGGCTGCTCATGGTGGCTACCGTTTTGCCTGTGGCATCGATGAGTTCGCCTTCCACGGTGGTCTTGTCTGCAGTATCGCTGCGGTTGTCCACGTTGACTTCGATGCTCAGCTTGCTGCTGTTGTAATTCTTCTGACCGGGGGCTCCCTCAAAGTCCGTGTGAACAAAGAAATCACGAATCTGGACCTTGGGAGTTGTGTACATGTACACATCACGGAAAATGCCGGAGAGACGCCACATGTCCTGGCATTCCAGGTAAGAGCCATCGCTGTAGCGGTACACTTCTGCAGCAATCACGTTGCTGCCAGGTTTCAGGAAGCGGGTGATATCAAAAACGGCGGCTGTGCGGCTGTCTTTGGAGAAGCCAACCTTGTGACCGTTCACCCAGAGGTAGAAGAAGGAGTCCACGCCGTCAAAGCGGATGAATATCTCGCGGCCATTCCAATCTGCCGGTAATTCAACGGTGCGGCGGTAGCTGCCTACGGCATTAGGTTCTGTGGCAGGTGTAGTGTAACGCTGCTCATCCGCGTTGCGGGGCTTGGTCATCACGCGGGGCCAGTCGCGCACGAAGGTGTAGCGCTGGTTGCTGTAGATGGGGGTGCCGTAGCCGCGCATCTGCCAGTTGCTGGGTACGTCAATTTCTGCCCACTGGCTCACGTCTGTCTCCGGCTTGTAGAAATCCAGCGGGCGCTGGTCCGGGCTGGGAGACCAGTGGAATTTCCAGTTCCCGTTCAGAGAAAGAACAAGTGAAGAGTCCTTGCGGTGCCCTTTCAGTGCTTCATTGCGGTTGGCAAACGGTACATAGAATGCCCGTGCTTCTTCGCGGCCTTGGGAAAGGTTCTGCGGGTTTTCCCAGTCGGGATGCGGTTCGTACGCATTCTGCCCCAGAGCCAGGGCTCCCGTCATTGCAATCACAGCTGTCATGCTTTTAAGCAAGTTCATACGGAATGTATACTACAAAAACGGTATTCGTCTTTCAAGTAAAAAGATATTTTGCTCCTGTGTGCTGACTTTTTTTCTTGTTAGACCATGTGGTAAATGTTAAACTCCTCGCGCAGACTATGACTCGGAATAGTAAATTTTATCGTCAGAGTTTATATCCCATAGTGGATTTGGTTCTTGCCGGGACTTTTTCGTATTTTTCGCCCTACGTCACGAATTGGGTGGCTCCGTTTTTCGGCTGGCACAATAAGGGTCCGTTCTTTAACTTGTTCTTTCATTCTCCGTTTCTGGCAGGTGCAGCGCTGATGGCTATTCCGCTTATTCTGCGGCAGATTGGTTTTTACCACAAGCAGAGTTTGCAGCGAGTCAGCACGGCGTTGCGGCAGTTGTTGGTGTTTGATGCCTATTACCTCAGCGCAATCGGGGTCTATACAGTTGTTTTTGAGACAGCCGCCTTTAACAGCCAGATATTGCTGACGAATCTGGTAGGTATCACGTTGCTCATCTTCATCCGTTTCCTGTTAGTCCGCATGGTCAGCCTGAGCTGCGGAAATACAGCGGTGTACCGCCGGCAGATTATATTGGCCGGCTCAACAGAGGCCATTGAGGCGGGGTGGGCTGCATTTCCGGCACAGTGGCGGAGGAATTTCAATGTAGTGGCACGTTATCATGAGTCTGCCGGAAACGAAAGGGATTCTCAGGAAATGATTGAGAAGTACAGTGTATCGGCTCTTTATGTGTTTGGTGGCCTGGCTGCGTATCATGATTTTGCTCCTTTGATTCAGCAATGCGAGGTTCAGGGGCTTGATGTGAATCTGGTGTTGCGTAACAAGATGTCTTCCAGTCTTCGCGTGGATTTGAACGAAGTAGGGGATACCCGCATGATAGCATTGAGTTCGGCTCCGGAAATTTCCTGGTCCATGCTTATCAAGGCTGTTTTTGACAGGCTGGTGGCCCTGCTGATACTTCTTTGCTCGTCTCCCTTGTGGCTGGTGGCTGCCATAGGTATCAAGCTGAGTGACCCCAAGGGACCGGTCTTTTTCCGCCAGCGACGTTCCGGATTGTATGGGCGGGTGTTCCACATGTGGAAGTTCCGCTCCATGTATGTAGATGCAGAGCAGCGGCTGGATGAAATCAAGGCCAAGTATGGCAATGAGATGAATGGCCCCATTTTCAAGCTGACGAATGATCCCCGCGTGTTCAAGTTCGGCCATTTTATCCGTAAGACCAGTATTGATGAATTGCCCCAGCTTATCAATATTCTGACCGGTGATATGAGTATTGTGGGGCCGCGCCCTCTGCCTGTATATGAGACAGAGGCATTCCCCAAGATTGAGCATCGTCGCCGTTTGAGTGTGAAGCCGGGGCTTACCTGCTACTGGCAGATTGAGGACCGCAGTGATAATGGAGATTTTGACAATATGGTGGCAAAGGATTTGCGTTATATTGACGAATGGAGCCTGTGGCTGGATGTGAAATTATTTTTCCGCACGATACCGGCGGTGTTGTTTGGTAAGGGGGCTAAGTAAGCGCCATGTTTCATATTGTCCTCTTTCATCCTGAAATTCCGCACAATACCGGAGCCGCCGGACGCCTGGCCGTAGCCACGGATTCCAGATTGCATTTGATTAAGCCACTGGGATTCAGTCTCGATGAAAAGCATGTACGGCGCACAGGGTTGGATTACTGGCAGTATGTAGATCTGCATCTCTGGGATTCTCTGGATGAATTGGAAAAGGCTGCTGCACCCGGCGCTCGGTTCTGGTATCTTTCCACGAAAGCCACGCATAGTATCTGGGATGCGGAGCTCCCTTTGCAGGATGGCGATTACCTTGTTTTCGGGCCGGAATCCAAAGGGCTCCCCGAGCGTTGGATTGCGGCTCATCCTGAAACGGCTTTGCGTATTCCTATGCCGGGTGAGCGAGCTCGCTCGCTGAATCTTTCCACCTCCATCGCCATTATGCTCTATGAAGGGCTGAGACGCACCTTGCCTGCAGGTCAGTTATGAAAAATATTGTCTACTTCGATTTGGAAACGCGCCGCTCTGCCGCAGAGGTCGGTGGCTGGCATGAAACAGCCAAGATGGGCGTTTCTGTTGCTGTAACGTTTTCTACCCGGGATAATGCATACCACATCTATACAGAGGAGCGTATGGAGGAGCTTATCGAGGAGCTGCGCAATGCTGATCTGGTAGTGGGGTATAATCATGTAGGCTTTGATTATGGCGTACTTCAGGCGTTCACATTCTGGACCGTGGCAGATGTGACCAATAATCTGGATATCTGCACCTATCTTTCATCCCGCCTGGGGCACCGGCTCAAGTTGGATTCTGTTGCCAAAGTGACATTGGGAGGCAATTCCAAGACGGCAGAGGGTACCGATGCGTTGAAATGGTGGGCAGAGTATGAACGGACGGGGGATGCCCAGAAGATGCTGGATATTGCCCGTTACTGCTGCTACGATGTGAAAGTGACCATGGAGGTATACAAATTCGGCGCAGAGAACGGCTACGTGGTTTACGAAAATAAGAAGGGAGAGCCGGAGCGTATTGAAGTGGATTGGAGCCTGTAAGTCTGGAAATTATCCCAGGCTCTCAAAGAATCCACCGCCCAGCAGCTTTTCCCCGCGCAGGGCATCGGGCTCGTAGAAAGCGCAGACCTGCCCCAGTGCCAGGGCTCTGACCGGGGTGTCGAAATCGAGCTGCACTTTACCATTGCCCAGGTGGGTGCAGGTGGCATGTACGGCAGCGGCCCGGTACCGGGGTTGTGCCATGACCCGTCCGGGCAGAGGTGCCAGGGTGTTGGTGATGCTGCCCACCACAGCCCGGCGGGTATAAAGACCGGGAGTCTCCTGGCCTTCATAGCCCAGAATCAGACGGTTGTTCTTCAGGTCTTTACCTACAACCACATAGGCAACGCCCTCGCGCGGGGATGCAACATGATGCCCCTTGCGCTGTCCCATGGTGAAAAGGTGCAGACCATCGTGCCTGCCCAGCTTGCGGCCGTTCAGGTCAACAATATCTCCGGGATTATCCGGCAGGTAGTGACGCAGGAAGTCGCTCATTTTCACCTGGCCGATGAAGCAAATTCCCTGCGAGTCCTTTTTTTCGGCGTTGGGCAGGTTGAACCGGCGGGCAATTTCCCGCACCTGGGGTTTGGTGATGCCACCTACAGGGAAAATGGCGTGGGCCACCTGTTCAGGGCGCATGAGTGCCAGGAAGTAGGACTGGTCCTTGTTTTCGTCTGTTCCACGCAGTACATAACTGCCTTCGCCCGGTACATCAAGCCGTTGGGCATAATGGCCGGTTGCTACGCCGGAGAAGCCTTGCTCCAGGGCATAATCCAGCAGAACGCCAAACTTCATTTCCCGGTTGCAAAGTACATCCGGATTCGGGGTGGAACCGTTTCGGTACCCTTCAATCAGGTAGTTGACGATGCGCTGGCGGTACTGTTCAATCAGGTCTACGACGCGGAACTCGATACCGAGTTTCCGGCATACGCCCAAGGCATCTTCAATATCTCGTTCCCACGGGCATTCACCGGGTATGTTCTCATCATTTACCCAGTTTTTCATGTAGGCGGCCACTACTTCGTGCCCTTGCTCCACCAGCAGGGCTGCGGCTGCGGCGCTATCTACGCCACCACTCAGGGCTGTGAGAATGCGAGCCATGGAAAGAGGTTACCTGGTTTCTTTCTGTGCGTCCGGTTTGGGTGCTGTTGTCTGGGGAATGCTGATTCCTTTCTTTGCCAAGCCGGTCATCATGTTTTGCAGTGCATGCACAATAAAGGCGCTGCGATCCATAATGTTAAGTTCGCAGAGCCCGTCTATTTCCTTGAGAAGTTCCTCCGGGCAGCGGAATGATATGGTTTTTGTCTTCATGATGAGCCGGTGGTTATGCTAGCAGATGCAGCCTGTTTTTTCAAGGGTAAATCCCTGCATTCAGGCGCGGACAATGATGCCGGCCTTGCGGGCGGCGGCTTGCTCCTCCTGGCTGAGTTTCCGGGTGGATACCAGAACCATGGGGGCTGGCGGGGTGCTGTTGCGCCTCAGTAGTACTCGGCAGAGCCAGTTCACCAGCCGGGCGAAGCGCAGACGCTTCATGTAGGTCCCGGCGCGGCGTATGCATTTGATGGGGCCATCGGCATCGTCCACCGCAATGACGACCCCATCACATACCACGGCGCAGTGCCCGATGCCGAGCTCTTCTATCTCTGCGGCCATGGCGGCGGCGTGGGCTTCATCAGTGGCAATGTGGCCGGGGTCTGCGCCTTCCTGTTCCGGCAAGGGCACATTCATAGAATGAAGGGTGATGCCGTGTTCGTTGCACAGACGCACAACTTCATCTCTCTGGAACAGAATGGTGCGGTGAGCTTCGAATACAATGTGCCTGACATTGGCTTTGATAGCGTTGCGAATGGTTCCCGTGCCAATGCAGGGAACATCGAAGCGCATGTCGTGTCCGGGTTTGGTTACTTTGCAGAGAGTGACACTGTGCGGGCGGTGTCCGCCGGAGTGCAGACATTCGTTGGTGCCCTTGAACGCTTCCACGCAGACAACGGTGTGACCATGTACGATGATGCTCTGGCCAATATCCAGACGGGCGATTTCTCTGGCTTTGGTAAGGCCGAATGCAGCTTCATCCATTTGTTCCGGTGTAGGGGCGGGGCCGGCCAGGTGGCCGGGACCGGGCAGATGTTCCTCCATGAAGGTGATGGAGGGGAGTACGTCCATGTTCCGGGAATGGATGAAATTGCAGACTGTTGTGAAAATGGTATGTGCGTTCCGGCGGTCGAGCGTGGTAAGCAGCCGCCGGGCTGTGGCATCCGGCCACATGGTGTAGATGCAGGCCGGCTTGATCTGGCCGGTGAGCATCACATGGGTCACTCCTTCTTGCTGGAAGAATTCAGCGGGACCGTCCAGAGAACCTACACGGAAACATTTATAGGCATCCACCATGCCGGGAATTTCTTTACCCACGGCGCCACGCATGCCGGCAGCCACTACGCGGACACCCGCGCGACGCGCGCCCTGAATCACCATGCGGGGAAATTCTCCCGCGCATGCAATGATGCCCAGCACCATGTTGTTGGTTTTCCCAGTCATGAATCTGCGGTGGAATTAAAGGAACTCCGGGTGTTCCAGATAATGGGCTATACGCAGCATCAGGCGGCCGACATCGCCGCCGTCCACCACGCGATGGTCGAATGAAGCCACGATTTGCGCTTGCTCTATTGGCAGGAAACATTCTACCTCATCGCTCCATACGGGTACCTTCTGCACGGCACCCACGCCCAGAATCAGGCTTTCGCTGGGCAGGGGCATGGGGGTGGCGTGTGTCAGCCCGAAGCCGCCGAAATTGGACACTGTGGCAATGCCGCCACCCTGGTAGGCGGGGTCCAGGCGGCGGTCGCGCGCCTGACCCACCACCTTGTTGTATTCATCTACCAGTTCATCCAGCGTGTATTCATTCACATTGCGCATGACAGGTACCATCACGCCATCTGCCACCTGCACGGCCACGCCCAGGTCAATGCGGCGTGGAGTCAGGATGCGTCCGCCCACCATGTAGCCGGCGCATTCCGGATGCTCAGCCAGTGCCAGTGCCAGCGCTCGCAGGAAATAAAGCGTGATGCCGGGTTTGCGAGGGTGGTTCTTACGGTGCAGGACGATGGGCGCCATGAAAATCGGTCGGCCGCAACTGGCAATGGGGCGGCGCCAGGTGCGCTGCATACTGCTGGCTACGCTGCGGCGCATGGGGGATGCCTGGTGTGAGGGCCAGCCGTCAACGTAGTTGATGAACTGTTCAAAGTCATCAATAGTGATTCGTCCGTTCGGACCGGTTCCGATAACGTAGGCCATATCGGCTTCGGTGATGCCCAGTTCATCCATGCGGGCGCGGATGCGGGGGGAGAGGAAGCGGCTGCCGGTTTTCCCCATGGGTACAGGAAGGCCGCGGCCACCTTCGCCCAGTGGCTTGCGGCGGCCTCCTCCAGGTACACCTTCGCGGAACTCACCTTCTGTGCGGAAGTGCGCGCCGTCCTGGTTGCAGCTTTGTTCCTTGGCGGGGGCTGCGGTGGGGGCGGAAGTGGCATTTTCATCCAGCGGGGTGGCGCCGGAGCGCTCAATTTCCTCCTCCGTGGCTTCGATAATGCCCATAATGGCGCCGACCGGGAGCGTTTCTCCCGGGCTGGCATCCAGGGAAAGAATGGTGCCGCCGCATACGGTGGTCACACCCATGACGGCTTTGTTGGTTTCAACCTCAAAGATTTCCTGGTCAGCCTGCACGGTGTCGCCGGGCTTCACCAGTAGCTGCATGATGGTGGCTTCGGCAATGGATTCGCCCAGCTGGGGCATGAGGATGGGTACTTTTGGCATGATTGGAAAAGGTGTTAAAGGGAGATGAGGTAACGGGCTGCATCGGCAATGGTGGCGGCACTGGGGCGGTGGGCCTTCCATAAATCCGGATGGGCGGGTATGGGCGTGTCGTGTGAACTCAGGCGCAAGGGTGGTGCGTCCAGCAGATGGAAACCACGGGCGGATACCTGGGCTACTACTTCGGATGCCACGCCGCCCCATGGGAAGTCCTCGCTGACGACAAGGAGACGGGCTGTGCGGGCTACGGAGTCCAGAATGGTTTCTGTATCCAGAGGTTTGACGCTGCGCAGGTCTACTACTTCCAGTTCGTAGCCACTGGTGGCGGCGAGCTCTTCTGCCGCACGCAGTGCTTCCGGCACCATGGCAGAGAATGTGACGACAGTGGCATGCTGGCCTGGCCGGGCAATGCGAGCCTGGCCGATGGGCAGGGGATTCGGGTCGGCCCAGGAATCTGCCTTCAGCCAGCGGTAGAGGAACTTGTGTTCCATGAGGATTACCGGGTCAGGAATTTTCACTGCCTGCTTGAGCATGTAATAAGCATCCGCCACGGTGGCAGGGGTGAATACATGCAGGCCGGGGTAGTGTGCAAAGAGGGCTTCTAGGTTCTGGCTGTGGTAGGGACCACCGCCTGGGGTGCCTCCGCAGGGCATGCGCATGGTGAGGTTGATGGGTATACCGGTGCGGTAGAAGTGGGCGCCTGCGTTATTGCCCATCTGGTTGAGCGCCAGGGTGCCGAAATCAGCAAACTGCATCTCCAGAATCGGTTTCATGCCACCCAGAGCGGCACCGATGCCTACACCGGCAATCGCATCCTCAGCAATGGGGGCATTCATGACGCGGCCCGGGTATTTGGCATCCAGCCCTTTAGTTGCTTTGAATGCTCCGCCGAACTTGCCGGCAATGTCTTCACCCATCAGGAAGACATCCGGATCTTCTGCCAGCAGTTCATCCAGCGCCTGGTGAATGGCATCTATGTAGGTTACACTCATGGTTGGCTATCAATATTCAGGGTTCCACGAGGTTGCCTTCCAGTCCTCGTCTGCGGGGTTCGGTGTGCTTTCTCTCTGTGCCTGGGCAACCAGCCGCTGAACTTCATCCCGGCATTCAATGTCCCATGCATCAGCTTCCTCCTCGCTTATCCAGCCGGTTTTGAGGAGCTGGTGGCGTGCTACGGCCAGCGGGTCGCGGTCAGCATAGGCTGCTTTCAGTTCTGCGGGAATGTAGGCGGCGTCATCGTGTTCTCCGTGGCCGCACATGCGCAGGGTGTTGGCTACTACCCATTGTGGACCTTCGCCTGCTCTGGCTGCGGCTATGGCCCGCTGCATGGTTGCCAGCGTTTCCATGAAGTCAGTGCCATCGCATTCGTGGCAGGTCAATCCATATCCACGGCCTCTGTCCATGAGGTTTGCCGCGAATTCCTGATTGTTCGGGGTGGAGTAGGCAAACTGATTGTTGGTTACGACAATGACCACGGGCAGTTTTTCTACGGCGATGAGGTTCACGCCTTCGTGCGTTGCACCTACTGAGGTGGTGCCATCGCCAATGCAGGCTACGCCGACCCGGCCCGTTTCTCCCTTGAAGCGTTTGGCCAGCATCATGCCTGCTACCACGGGAATCATAGCACCCAGATGAGAAATGGGAGCGGGGTTGCCACTGAGCGGGTCACCCCAGTGCACGTTGCTGTCGCGACCGCGCATGTAGCCCTGGGTGCTGCCCAGGTAGGAACGGGCACTATCCAGAACACTGTCACCCCAGGCGCATCGGCCCGCTTGTTCACGGATGAAAGGATTGTAAACGTCCTGCCCACGGGTCAGGAACACAGCTTCACACGCGGCAACGGCTTCGTGTCCTCTTCCCAGGAATACGCCGCCAAAGATTTTTCCTGCCTTGTACAGCGCGGAAATTTTAGTATCAAATGCCCGCGCCATCACCATGGCATGGTAGGCGCGTCTCGCTGCTTCCTGCATGTCGATTCCGTTCACGTTTTCTATTCTACTCTGTGTTGTAATTCATTGCAAGCGGAAACGAAAGGCATGGGTGAAAAATCAGCGGAGCTTGATGATGTAACGCCCCATGGTCATTCCTATGGCATCAGCCACGGGTATTGTTTTGCGTGCATGTGCAGCTCCCCAGGAATCGGTGTAGATGATGGTTTGTTTTTTGAGATTGTAGCCGATGATAAGGCGGGCGTGCCCGCCGCGGTCCTGCGGGAGTGGGATTTCTTCCTGGTAGATGCCTACCATGACCAGCCAGATAACGGGGGAACCACTGTCTATGCTTTTTTTGATATCCTTGAACCACTTATTAATCTGGGCGTTTTTCCCCGCTCTGGCTTTGCGCAGCACTGCCGGATCGGCCTGGCCGAATACATCATCATACAGACCCAAGGGGCTTTTATCTGCCCGCTTGGCGAATTTGTTGTATGAATTCAGTGCGGACTTGAGATTGGTCACATAATCATCAATGATGATGAACTTTGTTTTGAATTTCTTGCAGACATCCTGCATGGCGCGTTCCATGCCGCTGGTGGTTGTTCCTCCGCCGGCTCCGCTGTCGCAAACCGCAGCCAGGGCATGCTGGTCCACCTTGTCCATACCATAGAATGCAAAGATGCGGGCCAATGTGGCAGGCATGCAGTATCCTTTGTCGCCCTGGTCAATCATGGGGATGCCTTTAAGCCATACGGTACCATCATCTTCTGTGGTAATGCTGCCGCGCAGTTCGGTTTTGCTCACGGTGTCGCGTGTGCCGCCTGCATTGAGTGATTTAGTGTCTGCAGCCATAACCAGGCGGACGAACTCTGCTTCGAAATTGTCTTTTTTGCCGCTGGAACTGGTTTCCAGGCGGATGATGCCATTTTCCCATTTCCATTCCCATGCCTTGAGTTTGACGGCAGATTCGTTTTTGCCGCTTCGTCGTGATTTGCCACGGATTCCGGTAAGCGCATCTATAGCGTTTCGCGCGTTTGTTACCGTATCGTTAAATGAATCGTTGTCAATGGCCCCATCATCTCCTTTGTTATAAAGCATGGCTTGCAAGGAGGCGGGTTTATCTCCTGAGAGGACAATGATGACTTCTCCTGCCGTGAGTTCCCCAAAACAGATGCCGGAGGTTCGGATGTGTTCGTCATCCGGCTTGCTGCAGCGGACTCCCTGCATGCTGTCTGAAACGTCTTTTTGCCAGAAATCTCCGGTTTTGATGCTCTCTGTCAAATCCAGGGCAAAGGCGGAGGTGCAGATGAGTAGAAATGCAAACAAGCGGAACATGGCCTCATGTTAACGTAATCATGACGGCTGTGCAAGCTAAATCATTGCGGCTCATTATCCCGCCCCAGGAGTTGCCGTACGCTGTTCTTGTGCTGGCGATAATACTCCTGATAGTTAATAATGGTGGGTTGCTGCGTTTTATTGCGGCGGTGTTCAATATAGCCGCTTTCCTGCGATGTGCGGTAGGGTTCGTAATCGGTCAGGTAATGGCTTTTGCTGCGCTCATCGGTTGATATCCCTTCCAGAGTGGAGCGGTCTCCGCTGTCTGCCCCGGAGTATCGGTGAGAGTGGCTGATACCGTGGCTCTCATTCATGAAATCCGGTCTCAGGTCGGTGGAATACATGGAATTGGCACTGCGTTCAATGCCGTCCTTACCTGTGTCGTAGCGCTTTGATGAGCCGGTGAAACCGTTTTCTCTCAAATCCAGGTGCTTGCCAGTATCAAATGAACGGGTGGAGAATTGTTTGTCCATGCGCCTGGCGTCATCCAGATCTTTCTGGAATGAACTTACCTTTGATGATGTTGTCTGCGGAACACCGTCTGCTGTTTTCTGTTCTGAGAAAGCGGCATCGAAGCGCTTTTCAAAAGTTGACATCAAATCTTTTTCTCCGCCGGTGTCATCATCAGTCACTTCATTGCCCATGGAATCGTACACTGTGCGCACAGGAGTACAGGCGGTGCTGCAGAGCAACCCCGTGAGCAGAAAAATAGTGGCCGTGCGGCGCAGCATGTCGGGAATCAGGGCGTGTCTTGCCCCAGAATCATATCGGGCGTCACCTTGTAGGACGCACCACAGCGGGGGCAGTTGATTTCCAGGAAACCCTGCTCGGAAAGTAGATCAGCAAAATCGTGCTTCATGGCGCGCACTACGGGCAGAATCTTTTCTACCGTGCAGCCGCAGCTGAAGCGGAACTTGCGTGTTTCCAGAAGCTTGGTCTGTTCTACCTGGCTGATGACGCGTACATCATCTGCTGTAAGCTCGTGCAGCCAGTCATGGTCTGCATCCGGCTGGGCTGCGATGAGGGCGAACTGGTCATTGCCCAGGTCAAACGCCCGTGACTGGCGCTGTTCGCTTTGGCGGTAGAAATCCTGCACCCAGTCTTCCACTGGCCCTGCGGGAAGGGTGATGACGGAGGTCTGCGGCTCTTTGTTCGGCAGCAGGTTCTGGGCAAAAAGCATGTTCTTATCTGTCTCGCGCACATCTTCGCGGAAAGCGCGTCCCACCACATCCTCTGTCAGCGAAGAGCCGGAGATAAAGTAGTTTGCCAGGCGCGGGGTGCACACATTGAAAGTCCAGGCGTGGTACTCCTGCCAGGGGCGGGATACCAGATGCAGTGTGAAATACGCCAGAAGCTTCTTGAGTACCGTATCCTCCGTTTCCTCATTGCGCAGCTTGTGCTGCATGAGGTGCAGGTAGTAATCCACGAAAATGGGCGAGAAATCTGCCCGCAGCAGCAGGCAATTGCGCCCACGCACAAAGATGGATTCTACCTTCGTGAATTCCTCAACCGGTTGTTGTTCTGCTTCAGACATGGTGATGTGTGGGTTTATAGTACGCTAACGCCGCGCTGACTGCAAGCGCAAAACGCAAACGGATAATTTGAATTTTGGATTTTTGATTCCGTATTTGCAAAATTCCGCTCACACCGCTCGCATCTGGCGGGCAAAGCGCGCGGAACTCTACAAATTCAAGATTCTATGCCACTGCGGCGGAGCAGGGCGGTAGTATCGGGGTCGCGCTGCATGAAATCGCGATACAGCTCGGCAGCCGGGCGGGAGTTGCCCTGCGAGAGGATGCAGCGACGGAAATCGCGCCCCGTGGCGGGGTTGAAGATACCCTCCTGCGCGAAGCGGGAGAAAGCATCGGCATCGAGCACTTCGGCCCACTTGTAGGAATAGTAGCCGCTTTCATAGCCGCCGTCGAAAATGTGGGAGAAGGCGCGCAGCACGCTGTTACCCGGTTCGGTGGTGGGTATGCGGTAGTCTGCCAGGATTTCGCGGTCCACTTCCTCCACATCGCGGCCCAGGAAGCTGGCGGTGTTGGTGTGGAGCTCCAGGTCAATCTTGCCGAAGCAGAGCTGGCGCATGAAGAAGGTGGCGGCGCCGTAGTTGCGGGCGGCCAGCATCTTGTCCATGAGCTCGCGGGGCATGAGCTCTCCGGTCTGCCAGTGGCGGGCATAGCGGGCGATGGCCTCGGGCTCCCAGGTCCAGTTCTCGTTAATCTGGCTGGGCAGTTCCACGAAGTCCCAGGCTACGTTGCAGCCGGAGAGGGAGCGCACCTCCACATTGCTGAGCACCTGGTGCAACAGGTGGCCGAATTCGTGGAACACGGTCTCGACCTCGTAGTGGCTGAGAAGGGCGGGCTTGTCACCCACGGGGCGGCTCATGTTGCCGCACATGAACGCCAGATGCGGCTCGCGCGGCTGTCCGTTCATGGGGGGTAGACCGGTGCTCAGCGGGTCCATCCAGGCTCCGGCGCGCTTCACATCGCGCGGGTACCAGTCAGCGTAGAATGAGCCCAGGTGCTCGCCGCTTTCTTCATCGTGTACTTCGTAGAAGAGCACCTCGGGGTGCCACACTTCCACGGTACCGGCGGGAATTTCCTCGCCGGGTTGGATGCAGACTGTTTCTTTCTGGGTGAAGCGGATGCCGTAGAGCCCCGCGTAGATGGAGAACATGCCGTCCAGCACGTTCTGCATGGCGTAGTAGGGGCGGAGCTCCTCGGTGTCGAAGTCGTAGAGAGCCTTGCGGCGCTTCTCGCTCCAGTAGCCGATGCTCCAGGGTTCCATGGTGGGGATGGCGGTGCCGGTCTGCTCTTCGGCAAAGCGGCGGATGGCTTCCTGCTCTTCCAGGAAAGCGGGGCGCACCTGCTCGTGGAGTTTATTGATGAAATTCAGTGCGTTCTGACCGCTGCCGGCCATGCGGCGGCTGGTCGCATAGTCGGAGTAACGCTCGTAGCCGAGCAGGGCGGCTTTTTCGGCGCGCAGGGTCAGTATCTTGTCGATGAGCGGGGCATTGTCGAACTCGCCTGTGCCCTTGGTCTGCATGGCACGCCACACGCGCTCGCGCAGGGCGGCATTGTCCGCAAAGGTGAGCACGGGCTGGATGCTCGTGAACTGCAGACTGAAACGCCAGGCGGGGGCCTCTTCGCTGCCGTGCCCTTTGGACAGGGCATCCTGGCGTGCGGCCTCGCGGGCGGATTCGGGCAGCCCGGCCAGCTCGCTTTCATCGCTGGTCACGTATTCCCAGGCATTGGTGGAATCGAGCACGTGCTCGCCGAAGGTTTGGGAGAGCTGGGCCAGCTCGGTGGAAAGCTCAGCATAGCGGGCTTTCTTGTCTTCCGGCAGGTCGGCGCCGCTTTCGCGGAAATCGGCCAGGGTTTCGGCGATGAATCGCTGTTTCACGGGTGAGAGCTCCTGCACCCAGGGCTGGGCGGCGGCGTTCTTGAGCACGGCGTAGAGCTGCGGGTTGAGGGTCACGCTGCTGGAGTAGATGACCACCTCGGGCATGAGTTCGTTGATGACCTCGCGCAGCTCGGGGGAGTCCATGACCGAGCGCAGGTGATTCAGGCGCTGCCAGCCGCGCATGAGGGCGGCTCCGCTGTTTTCCAGCGCGGCAAAGGTATTGTCGTAGCTCGGTTCCTGCACCTGGCAGATAGAATCCACCGTGGCTTTGGCCTGTTCAATGGCCAGGCGGATATCCACACGGGCTTTTTCCGGGCTCAGCTGCGACCACGCAGGCAGCTGCGTATCATCAAGAAAGGGGTGTTCGAGTGTCATCTTGCCGCCCATGATACCAGAGTTACCCGTGCGCGGCAATAAGGCATTGTGTTCTAATGACAGTGTTTCGGAGCACGGGGCTTTAGTTCCGTAAATATAACCGAGGAAGGACTAAAGTCTCTTCGCTCCGACAGATTTCATCAGTGGCAAAATCTGAAATCAAAAGGCTGGTAAATCAGCATGTAGCTGAGCCAGAGCAGGGTAGCGGTCAGAATGGTATAGATGAGTACCTCGCTGATATTGCGGATGGCGGTTCGGGAACCCTGTCCGGCGCAGCAGAGTATCAGGTACATCAGGATGCCGGGTATCATGCGGGGAAAGGTTACCAGAGAGCCGATGACCATGAGAGCCATGGCATCGTCTCCCATGGTGGAAGCCAGGCAGATGCGACCGCTGAAGAGGAAGAGGATAAACGCGAGGCCGTGGCTCATAGCCAGGGTCTGGAAAACCGGCAGGAGCCAGATTTTGTAGCGGCTCTTATCCTCGTGGATAAACAGGAAACAGCAGAGGGTGCCCAACAGGGGAAGACCAGGATGGAAGAGATACGCGGCAAACCTGCAGATGGGGCTGGAAAACTGCCAGCCGGGCTTTGCCAGGGTTTCAATCTGGTAAGCCAGCAGGACGAGGAGGAGAAAAAATAAGCCTGCGAGGATATACCAGGAAATGCGGCGTATTCGTTTCATGCAGCAAGAAAAATCCCCCCCGCTCCTTGTGCGGGAGCGGGGGATGAAAGTATTTCTTAGCCCATGAGGATGCTCAGGCAGCGGGGGTCGAGCTGTTCCCAAGGGAGATCGGCCTTGGTGAAGTGGCCGTAGTTGGTGGTCTTACGGAAGATGGGTTCGCGCAGACCCAGCACGCGCTCCATATCGGCGGGCTTGAAGGAGAAGGCTTCGTTGATGCGGTCGATGATGACCTGCTTGTCCACCTTGGCGGTGCCGAAGGTCTCTACATCAATCATGATGGAAACGGGGCTGGCCTTGCCGATGGCGTAGCCCACCTGCAGCTCGCAGCGGTCCGCCAGGCCGGCGGCCACCACATGCTTGGCCACCCAGCGGCACATGTAGGCGCCGGAGCGGTCCACCTTGCTGCAGTCCTTGCCGGAGAAGGCGCCACCGCCGTGGCGACCCATGCCGCCGTAGGTGTCCACGATAATCTTGCGGCCGGTGAGGCCGGAGTCGCCGTGGGGACCACCTACCACGAAACGACCCGTGGGGTTGATGAAGAACTCGGTTTCCGGGGTGATGAGCTCGGCAGGCAGGCAGCGGCGGATGAGGTTGGTGCAGAACTCGCGGATGGTGGCGATGTCGACTTCCTCGGTATGCTGGGTGCTGAGCACCACGTTCAGGATGCGGGCGGGACGGCCGTCCTCACCGTATTCCACGGCTACCTGGCTCTTGCTGTCGGGACGCAGCCAGGTGACCGCGCCACTGTGGCGCACTTTGGCCAGCTCCATCATGATGCGGTGGGAGAACATGATGGGGGCGGGCATGAGCTCCGGGGTCTCGTTGGAAGCGTAGCCGAACATGATACCCTGGTCGCCGGCGCCCTGTTCGGCACCATCCTTGCCATCGGCCTCGCGGGCATCCACGCCCTGGGCGATGTCGGGGCTCTGGGTGGAGAGGTAGTTGGTCACATCTACATTCTCGGCGTTGAAGAGCGCATCATCTGCAGCGGTGCGGTAGCCGATTTCGGCGATAGCTTCGCGTACAATCTTTTCGTAATCAATGACGGCCTTGGTGGTAATCTCGCCGGCGAGCACCACGTGGCTGTCCTTCACCAGCGTTTCGCAGGCTACACGGCTGGCGGGGTCCTGGGCCAGACAGGCATCGAGAATGGAATCGGAGATGAGGTCGGCCACTTTGTCGGGGTGTCCCTCGCCTACGGATTCGGACGTGAATATGTTGGTGTATTTCATGTGCTTGTCTTTGTGTTTATTCGTAATTTGTAAAACTGAACTGGCGCAGACCGCTGGGCAGGGCGTCGCTGGGTTTGCCGAACTCAGCCATGCCGGAGGAAGCAATGAGGGCGGCTTTGTTGCTGATTTCGGGAGAGTAATCCAGCATGCAGTGGAAAATATCCCAGAGCAGGGTCATTTCATTGCGGAACTGCTGCGCCTGGATGATGAAGCTGCGGAACCCGGCTTCGTACAGGTTAGTGGCTTCCTCGCGGGTGAGGTTGCAACTGGCTTTCTGGTTGAGTTCGGACGGATTGGCTTTCTGGCAGGCTACGCGGGAGATGAGGTCGGAGCGGCGGCGCATGAGGACGGTATCATACGGAGCCCTGCGCATATCTGACAGCAGGGAAATGTGTTCACGGCGCACAGGACAGGTGCGCAGGCAGGGGTCGTTAATGATGATGTCGAACTTCTCCTTCTTTTCCAGAGCACTGGTGATGCTGGGTTTAACGGCATCTGCCGGGTGCAGACATACGCGGTCGTACTGGGTGGCCAGCTTGTTGTAAAGGGCGGCTGTGCGTTTGCCTTTTTCCATGACCAGTCGGTTCAGGTGGCAGTATATGCGCAGCTTGGGTAAGGCTGCCCGCAGGCGGGTTGCCAGGGCATCGCTGGCTACGCATACAGCATTCTTGCGCACGCGGTCGCGGTTACAGAGCTCCTGCACCAGGCCAAGGCCGTAGGAGTCGTTCAGCTCGCTTTCGCTCAGGTTCGGGTTGTCGAACACCAGAATTACCCCCACATTCTGCTTGGCGTAGGCCTCCAGCGCGCTGCAGTATGTATCGAACGCAATAGGCCGCCGCTGTATAAACCAGTCAAGCGACCAAGAGCATGGGGGAGAACCCGCCACATGGCTGATCTGGCGCACGGCAAGCATCTGGCTAAGGAAGTTGTTGATGGTCAGGAGACTCTTGTCGAAGCGCATGGCGCCGCCGACAGTCCAGCTGGCCTCGGGCAGGTAATTCCGGGTCAGGAATCCCAGATTTTCAACAGCTTGTTCAGGTGTTATTTCCGGGGTGCTCATGCTATATTAAAGGGGGAGAATGGATTCCCAGAACATCTGGCCGTTGCGGTGCATGGCGTTTTCGTTTGGTGCGTCGTTGCGCAGGGCTATGCGCAGCAAATCGAAGAGGATGGAAGAGGCATTGGCGTGTCCGCGCCCTTGAACTTTGAAATGGCGGAAGCCCATGTCGCGAAGTTTCTGGATTTCCGGGGTATTGAGGGCGAGTACGCTTTTGTGTTCGTCTGCCAGCAGGGTATAGAGGCTTCGGCACCCGTTGGTTACCTGCCTGGACTCAAACTTGCTGTTGTCGAAGCTCATGAAGTTGAGCGCAGATTCAGAAAGTGAATGATAGTGGAATGGACGAATGGGGCAGTTGCGGATGCAGTATTCATTGATGAGCAGAATATGGCGCTCCTTGTCCTCAATCTGTTCGAGCAGGTCGTAGTTCAGGACATCGTCCGGGTGCACCATCACTTCATCGTATTCATCGGCCAGGCGTTTGTAGACATCCAGCTTGCCTTTTCCGCCGCCATTTGTAATCTTGAGGATGGATGAGATAATCTTCAGAGTGGGATATTCCTTGCGTATGTGCTCGCGGAGAATATCGCTGGCCAGGATGACGGAGTTTCTTCCCGTGGGATTGTGGCGGGAGAAGAAGATGCAGAGTGCGTTGCCGAATGCGTCTTTCAGGTGAGTTTCATTCAGCAGCAGGTTGGTGAAAGTGAGGTAGACCGAGATGTTTCGCTGCTCATATTCCAGACCGGCCGTGCGCACTTCTTCTGCTTCACGCATGAGGTGCTTGAGGACGCGCCCTGAGTTCCACTCACACAGTGGCGAGCCGTGGACAATATGGAAAGGCTCAAATCCCAGCAGGAGTTTGCAGTAATCATAGAATGCAATCAGTTCACGGTCGTTGACGAACGCGCCTGATACGTCCCATACGGCATCTGGCCAAAGCGGGTTCTGATAAGGAGATACGGATTGCACGGCGCGCTATTCTAGCAGCTATTGGGATGAGGTGCAAGCGCTAATTCCTCTCGCTGGCCGAATTCGCGCGTGTATGCGTGAGCGTGCACGTCATTTCTGCTTGACTTGAGGGGGCTGTGGGAGCAAAATGGTGGGGTGAAGATGAGAATATCCCTTTTTGCGCTGGTGTCGGCATTGCCTGTAATGGCAGAGGGTGCCGCAGCGGAAGCTTCTGCTCAGCAGCCGGAGCAGCCTATTTCTTCGATAGAGATGACAACACCCGTTCAGCCCGAGCCTGTGGCTGAATCTGCCCCTGTACCGGAAGCTGCGCAGCCTGAGTCTGTGGCTGAACCTGCTCCTGCACCGGAAGCTGTGCAGCCTGAGCCTGTGGTTGAACCTGCTCCTGCACCGGAAGCTGTGCAGCCTGAGTCTGTGGTTGAACCTGCTCCTGCACCGGAAGCTGTGCAGCCTGAGTCTGTGGCCGAACCTGCGCCTGCGCCGGAACCTGTGCAGCCCGCCCCTGTGGCAGAGCCGGCTGTTGCGCCGGAAATGGCCGTTGAGGAGCCTGTGCAGGAGAAACAAAAGCATGAGGCTGATATAACAGCCGCTTACCGCGGAATTGTGAAGGTGGAAGTGGTGAACCGCACGCCGGATTACGAAACACCATGGCAGGGCGGTAATTTCGGAAGAGGAACGGGTACAGGCTTTCTGGTTGCGCCGGGCTTATTCATGACAAATGCTCATGTTGTTGCCAATGCGGAGAAAGTGGATATTTCCTTGTTTGCAGATGCTCGCCGCATACCCGCAAAGGTTAAGTTTGTGGCGCACGATGCTGATCTTGCTTTGCTGGAAATTGAGGATACAGCAGCTTTTGAAGGTGTGCCTTGCCTTGAGTTCAGTGAGGAACTCCCGATGCTAGAGGACACGGTGCGCGCCATTGGCTACCCTATCGGCGGTAATCGTTTGTCTGTGACGCAGGGTATAGTTTCCCGAATTGATACGATTGCTTATGCTCATCCGCGGAATATTGCTCATCTGGCATTGCAGGTGGATGCTGCTATTAATCCGGGAAACAGTGGTGGCCCGGTGCTGAAGGGTGATAAGGTGGTTGGTGTTGCCTTTCAGGGGTTGCTCAAGGCTAATTCCACGGGCTATGTGATTCCTATGCCGGTGATTCGCCATTTTCTGAAGGATGTGGAGGATGGCCGATATGATGGTTATGTGGAAATGGGGGCTCAGTTCCTGCCTATGGAGAATAAGGCGATGCGCCGCTATTATGGGCTGGAGGACAATGGACTGGGATGCCTTGTTTCTGATTTGGTGAAAGGCGGCTCGTGTGATGGTGCTTTGCAGCTGGGCGATGTGGTGCTGGCTGTGAATGGTCTGCCTGTAGATGCTTCGGCCATGATTGAGTTGGAGGGGGTACGTGTGCGCCTTGAAGAATTAGCGGAGCGTTCCTTTGCTGGTGATAAAGTGCATTTTACCATCCTGCGCGGTGGGGAGATTGAGCAGACTGAAGCCACACTGGCGCCGCTGCCATCCATTCGCGTTCTTTCCTGCCGGTATGATGAGCAGCCGCGTTATGTTGTTTTTGGCGGTCTGGTGTTTCAGCCGTTGGATTATAATGTGGTGCAGGAACACCAGATTCCTTCCGGGGATGTGATGGTGGAGCTGAATCGCTTTACTCGCGGCGGTGAATCTCTTGCAAAGGATGACCTTGTGCTGCTGACCCGTATTTTGCCGGATGAGGTGAATGCCCGGTTCAACTCGAAAGGGCGGGGGCTGGTCACCAAGGTGAATGGTGTGGCGGTGAAAGGCCTGACCCACCTGCATAGTCTGTTGTATCCGGCAGAGGGTACGAATCGTCCTGAGTATACGGTCATTGAATTGGCTGATGCACCGCGTCCGCTTGTGATTGATAATGCAGCGGTGGATGCTGCGAATAACCGAGTGTCTGAACGCTATAACGTTCTGCTTCCTTCCCGTCTTTAATCCTTTTTTCCGTTTCCGCCTGTTATGATTCGGTCAATTTTTCTTCTTACTGTTGTAGCGGCAGTGTTTTGCGGCTGTAAGCCAACGGAACGCACTGCTCTGAAAAAGAAACAGCAGGAGCAGCAGATGGTGGCTGCAGAGCCTGCTCCTGCTGCCCAGCCGGAGAAAGTGGCACAGCCTGCTCCGGAAGAACCGCTTCCTCCGCCTCCTGCACCGTTGGAACCTGCAGATAGTCAGCTTCTCGTGGTGTCTACTCTGCAGGAATATAATCCCATTCGTCCGTGGGAGAAAGAGACTCCCCGGCAGGCTCGCTCCATGGGCGTGTATATGGGGGAGGGGCGCGTCCTGACACTGGGGCGGGTGGTGCATTCGGCTACTTATGTGGAGCTGATGCTGCCGGATGAAAGCCGCTCCGTACCGGCCCGTGTGTTGCGGTACGATGAAGATATGAATCTGGCACTTCTCACCGTGGCGAATGAGGATGATGCCCGGTTGTTTGAGTCCCGCACGCCTCTTTTGCTGGGGGATGCTTTGTCCCGTGGAGATGAGGCTGTTTTTGCCGGTCTTCTGAATGGTGTGGAACCTGTGCATGTAGGGCTTCGGGCAGAGAATGTGGCTGGTGATACGGTGCCGCTGATGGTGCTGCGGGCTGCGCGTCCGCTGCCGGAGGGCTTGACCAGCGGTTCGCCTGTAGTGCGCGAGGGGAAATTGAGTGCTCTGGGTGTATCGTACAAAAAACAGGAGCAGCTGCTGCAGGTGGTCAACGCAGAGCTGATTCAGCGCTTCCTGTGCCAGAGTGAAGCAGGTGTGCCTGTCATGGGTGTGCAGCTCACCCCGTTGGATGATCCCTTGTTCCGCAAGTATCTCAAGTTAGATGCCTCTGCCAATGGTTTGTATGCCAGTAAGGTGCTGCCCGGAAGCGCGGCAGAAGAAGCAGGTGTGCAGGTGGGGGATGTCATTACTGCCGTAGAGGGACTGCAGCTGGATAATCAGGGGCGTTGTGACCACCCCCGGTATGGTCTGCACCATGCTGCTGTGTTGATGCGTGGAATGAAGGATTGCGGGCAGGAGCTGCAGCTTACCATCAGCCGCGCCGGGGAGACTCTGGAGGTTTCCGTCAAGCTCAATCGTGCTGCGTTGGAGAACTCATTGTTCCCTCCCCAGAAGTCGGGGGTTCAGCCTCGGTATATCATGTGGGGGGGCTTGTTGTTCCAGCCTCTTACCAGTACATATCTCAATGAGGTCAAGGAGCGTAACAATGGCTTGCTTCCGCTCGAATTCCAGATGCTGGAACAGGAACAGAACGAATTGCTGGCTTCGGGCTGCAAGGAACTTGTGGGACTTACTTTTGTGCTCCCCACAGCAGCAACACAAGGGTATAACAATTTGCGCTTCAGTCGGCTCATCGCTGTAAATGGAAAGCCGGTGAAGAGTTTTGAGGAGCTTCCTGCATTGCTGGATGAACAGACACAAGACGGCCTTATTCATTTAGAGTTTAACAAGGCTCCGTATAAAGTCTACGTAGACCGCGTGGCGGTGGATGCTGTCAATTCTGATTTACAGAAACAGGCCATTCCCAAGCTCCGTGTGGTAGAATAAGTTGATATAGATATGGCAGGGAAACGTAGGTTTTATGTAAGTGCAGCTGTATTTCTGCTCGCGCTGGCGTTGGGTGTAGTCTTGTTTATTTCCGGCAGAGCTCAGGTGTGCTGGGCTATACTGGTTCACAAGATGATTTCGGTGGATGTTGAATGTAATTTGGAGTCAGAAGCAACCGAGGTAAAGTCCCCTTTGTTGCAAACATGTTCTCTTGAGCGGAATCCGGATTCTGCGGAATTCTGGATAGCTCATGGCGGTGGCATAGGCGAGTATGTATATTCAAACAGCAGGGAGGCTGTTCAGGATTCTCTGTCACGCGGATTCAAATACATTGAGCTTGATCTGCTGACAACAACAGATGGTTTTCTGATTGGCGGTCATGATTGGAAAACTGTGCGAAAGCTGGCAGGAATAGAAAATAAGGAAGATGTTCCTCTTAGCTGTTCAGAATTGATGGCTGCTCGCTCTACCTGGACGCAGACTTTTCTGTTTGCTGATGACATTTGCCGATTAATGCGAGAGAATCCTCAAATGATTCTTGTGACTGATAAGATTCAGGATTTTGAATCTTGCATGAAAATAGCACT
>DEPT01000030.1:10773-13348 GCA_002358905.1 Akkermansiaceae bacterium UBA3385 | reverse complement strand
CCGCAAATTTCGACCGAACGGAGAGAGGATTTAGACCTGCGGAGCAGGATTTCGTCCAGCCGCAGGCAGGATTTCGTTTTCCCGATGGTAGAGTGAAGAATAAAGCGCCATTCATAGGGAAGCAAGAGGCCGCTCAGTGTTGGGACTTCCGTCTTCGCTGCTGCGCAGCTACGCCGAGTCAGGGTAGATAGCTGCCATCCGTCTTCGCTGCTGCGCAGCTACGCCGAGACAAGGGGTTAATGAAGCCCGCAGAACGAAAGTTCTGCGGGCTTTTCCATTTACTATTTTTGAATTACGATTTACGAATTTAGAGAGAGGCGCGGCATTGCCGCGCGGGGGAGGGGAATAAAGGAGTGAAAACGAGACTGTGAGCGCGTAATATTGGTTATTCTAGCCTTTAAGGTTCTTATTTTCGTTATCTTGAGATAAAAATTAGAATTATTATAAGAAAAGGCTTGCAAAGAAGTAGGAATTGTGATAAAAGATGGCAACGCGATACTGAAGTTAGAATAGACTAACACAAAAAATAGAAAGGGAATAGATATGAAGACAAACATAACAAAGATACAGGCACGGGAGGTGCTGGATTCCCGTGGAAATCCGACGGTAGAGGCAGTGGTGCACCTCGAAGGTGGCGCTTATGGGCACGCCTCTGTGCCGAGTGGTGCTTCGACCGGTGAGCATGAGGCATGTGAGCTTCGGGATGGTGAAGTAAGCCGTTACCGTGGTAAAGGGGTTTTGAAGGCGGTTCATTATGCCAATACCGAGCTGGCTGCGGCACTGAACGGGATGGATGCAACAGACCAGATTGCGGTTGATTGCCGTATGATTGAGGTGGATGGCACTCCGAATAAGAGCCGTGTGGGTGCGAATGCGGTTCTGGCTATATCACTGGCCACGGCACGAGCCGCAGCCTGGGCTACGGGGCAGCCCTTGTTCCGTTATCTGGGTGGGCCGAATGCGCATATACTGCCGGTTCCGATGATGAATGTGCTGAATGCGGGGGCTCATTCGGATGCGCCTATCGACTTCCAGGAGTTCATGATTATACCGCGCGGGCTCCCGACCTACCGCGAGGCCTTGCGCTGCGGAGCGGAGGTGTTCCATACCCTTGGCTCTGTCTTGCGTAAGAAGGGGCTGAGTACCGCAGTGGGTGATGAAGGTGGTTATGCTCCCAACCTGCACAGTGCAGATGAAGCGCTGGAGACCATAGTAGAGGCTATTGCTCAGGCTGGCTATGAACCGGGCAGGGAGGTAGCCCTTGCGCTGGATGTGGCCAGCTCAGAGTTCTACGATGAGGAGAGCGGATTATACATCCTCAAGAAGAGTACGGGCGATAAGCTTACTTCTGCTCAGTTGACATCGTACTATGAGGAGCTCATCAAGCGTTATCCCATTATATCCATTGAAGACGGCTGCGCTGAAAATGACTGGGACGGCTGGAAGCATCTGACCGAAACCATCGGCAACCGCTGCCAGCTGGTGGGCGATGACCTCTTTGTGACCAACGTGGATTTCCTGCGTAAGGGGATCGAGCGTGGGGTGGCTAACTCCATTCTGGTGAAGCTGAATCAGATTGGTTCGCTGAGCGAGACCTTCGAGGCGGTGCGTCTGGCCACCACGCATGGGTATACGGCAGTTATTTCTCACCGCAGCGGAGAGACGGAGGATTCCTTCATTGCGGATCTGGCAGTGGCGACCAATGCCGGGCAAATCAAGACGGGGTCTCTTTCCCGCGCGGACCGCCTGGCTAAGTACAACCAATTGCTGCGCATAGAAGAGCTCCTTGGGGCCTCCGCTCGGTATGGTTGCTGAGTTCAGGTATGCTGCATAATGGCCTTTCTCCGATTTTTTTTTCGGAGAAAGGCCATTTTTCATGAGCCTTGCAGACTGCGATTGTCCGCACTGATATCAATCTGTATTTCTGTGAGGTGCAGGTTTCTCAGTTTCGGGATAACCTGATTCGTTGAGCTGTGTTGTTCAACCTCGGGAATATCCTGTGTTTCCGGGATGATACGGTTACTGTACATACATACGGCTGTGTATGCAATAATGACGGCACTGTGCTTTCCCAATGCTGGTGCGAGGCAACTCTGCGTGCTCGGCATCTGCATTTTTTTGATTGCCGGTTGAGTTGCAAGTTCAATTATACAAAAGAATTTTCTATACGTTATAACGTTTTCATGATATGCTTTCTCCGACTGGAAATTGCAACAAAAACAGAATTTTACCAGTTTTACCTTTTTTTTACACAAAAGTACAGATCATATCCGCTATACTAGTAAAAGCAGCTATACAACTAAATCAAACTCATGAATAAAATACTCACAGGCATCGTCATTCTTGCGTCTGCTTCCCTGGCCATGGCTCATGGGCCGCACCATCATGGCCACCCCCATGGAAAAGCTCCGGCAAGTCATATGCAGCATCACGGTAAGCCCGGTATCGCTCCCCAGCGCCCGGGTGCCAAGCCTCATCAGCCGCAGCACGGCAAGCCCGGTATCGTCCCCCAGCGCCCTGGTGCCAAGCCTCACCAGCCGCAGCACGGCAAGCCCGGTATCGCTCCCCAGCGCCC
>DEPT01000030.1:9770-10612 GCA_002358905.1 Akkermansiaceae bacterium UBA3385 | reverse complement strand
CACCAGCCGCAGCACGGCAAGCCGGGTATTACCCCCAATAGTTCCGGAGATGGTTCGAGCCATGGTTTTAACACTGTGCCCAAACAAGAACAAGATGTAGGGGTTGGGAGCGATCAGAACGCTTATTCTGATGCATACTGGGGTGGAGACTTCTGGCAAAAAGCTAAAGAAGATGGCCGTTTGTAGGCCTGGGAGTAACCGGAAAAGTCATACCTGTGCAAACTGTGTTGGGTGACTTCTGAAAATCGGGAATTCATCACCATTTTTGAGAACTGAAAGAGTCAGCCGCCAAAATTTTTCGGCGGCTGTTTCCTTTTTATTTGATTTTTTTTCAGGACGTCCAGATTGACCGGTTATTTGTCCATAGATTCAGGTCATTTGTGACTGGCAATATTCCGATAGAATGCGGGAGTAGCCCGGAGGAATAACGGGCGAGGCTTCTGCCTTCACCACTTCTCCCGCATCCTTCTGTTCGGCTGGTGCTGGTTTTATTCTTCTGCTTAACATTGCAAGCGTTTTTCTGACTGCTTTATGGACGACTACATATTGCCTCAAAAAAAACAGTCACCGAAAAGTGGATGCCTCAAAATTGCGGTCACCGACATTCTAGCGGATAATTGACTCAAAAATTCGCCGGAAGGGGGTGGGAAACTCATAAAATGCTCTCGGGTTTCATGAGACTGAAGAGCTTTTTTAGGGATTTTTGGATATTTTTCTGTAATTCGATGGGGTCGAGTGATTCTTTTAGAGACACAAGGTTTCTTTTCCTCGCCCCGTCTTTCATTTGTTCCATGACTCTTTCGTATGGTGTGCGTGCTTTGTCGTATTTCTTTTTCGTTTTG
>DEPT01000030.1:0-9612 GCA_002358905.1 Akkermansiaceae bacterium UBA3385 | reverse complement strand
TCTCTCGTAGCAGGTACAGAAAGGCCGCACAGGTAGCCTCTTGGCCTTTGTTCCAGATTGCTCGGTTCTGTGTCCATAAGGTCAAATCATCCGTTACTGTTAACGTCCATACGAAGCTACCACGTGTGCTATCCCCACAATGAGCTACCGTATCGGCATACAGATGGCCGGGAATATCAATCTTGCGAGTTGTGTCTATAATTGGTATGGATTGCTTTAATGCGCTGATAGTTTGTTTATTGGCCTTATGAATATCATCTACTTTAAATCCTCGCAAAACTCGATTCAGAGTGGCTGGCGAGACACTTAGAACGCGTCTTTGAGACTCTTCATCTATTTCGTGTCGTTTTGAGAAGGCTTTTAGCCACGTTGGCAACATGGGGTGAAGCCTTTTACCGCAAGGTTGGTCAGATTTCAACCAAATGGTCTTTATGAGCTCGATATCGTTGAGTTGCAATTTTGGCAGTCGCCCCCTTTTCTCAACTCGCTTACGTTTTCGTATGCGAGAATAGTAACGTATAATGCTTTTAGACGACTTGTAACCAGTGAGTTCCATTAGTTGCTTAAGCAGTTCACCTTTGGCTTTGCGCGAGTGAGCCTTTCGATACTTTAACGCGTTCGAATTCAGTAACTCAATTATTGCTTGCTTACTCATTTTGAGTGACATGTGTATATGTTAGTGCCTGATTTATGAGGCATCCAGCTTTTCACGTGTCAGCCAAACTCGTGAGAAGTGTCAGTTCGGTGACTGGTTTTTTTGAGGCAATGCGGTGCGTATAAGGTGCGTATAAATATCTTGGGACTTTGTAAAATTAGCTTGCCATTTTGCAGGGGAGGCGTATGATGTACGTTAATCGTGGAGCTTTTTCACGATTTGTGACTACTAATTATATGAAACGCACATTAGCTCTTTCCCTTATTTTAGCGGCTTTGCTGGCACCTCTCCAGGCAGCAGAGTGGAATTCATCTACCACAGGTGACCAGACGGTTGCCGAGAATGTGACCGTGACGGATACGGCCACGGTAGGCAGCATTACCTTTACCGGTGATTCCGTCGTTTCCGGCTCCGGCAGTATCGGCGGCAGCGGCAATATCATCGTAAACAGTGGTACTGTGGTGTTCGATGGGGTATCGAGACCGAACAGCACGGGCAATATCACCATTGCCTCCGGCGCTACGCTTGAAATCAAGAACGGTGCAAAGCTTCTGACAAACGGCTGGCACAATGCTTCCTCCGTGGTCACGGTGAATGGTACACTGAAGGTGGAGGCTCTTAACTACGGTGGCAGCTTAGGTAATCTGCATGATAACATCGGCATGCAGGATTACACCGAATCTCTTGTGGTGAATGGCGGTGGCCGTGTGGAAATCACGGAATCTGGCTCGGCTTCAATCGGTGCCCGCCTGAATGGCTGGGGGGCGTACTTCACCTTTGCCGTGGCTGACGGTAAGTCATTCTCCTGGGATGCCTCCACGAATGGCAGGGTTCTGACCCATGATGGTGCCGGTAGTGTGCTGGTGCTGGAGGCTGGCGAGGGCGCCACCTTCACGCTGGGTAAGAATATCGGTACTGGCCTTTCGATTAACAAGAATGGCGCGGGTACCCTGGAGCTCAACAGTACGCTTCATCTTGATGGCGGCAGACGCATCAACATCAACTCCGGCACGGTTAAGTTCGGCGATAGCGCCCGTATCACCTCTGCTGGTGATGGCTTCTTTGTGAATGAAGGTGCCGCGATGGACCTGGAGGGTAAGGGCGGTATTAGTGGGCTGTCTGTTACGGTGAATGGTGCTGTGGTTAACGGCCAGAACAATAATATGAATCTCAGCCTGGGCAGTACGGGCACTTTCAGTATTTCTGATGACGCCACCTCCGGCTATTCTGGCAGCATCGTTCTGGCGGAAGGGGCAGAGGTAGATCTGGGGGATTACATCTTCTACAACACCATTGATATTTCTGCCGGTGGCTCGCTGCTGAATGCCTCCAACCATCGTGGTACGGTGGTGCTGGGTGTGGATGATGAGGGGATGACCTATCTGGATTCTGATACCCTGGGTGCTTATAGCAGCAGTCTGGCTTCCACTGGTTCTGTGGCTGCTGAACTTACGCAGGATTTTGTTTCCGAATCTCCTGATTTCGAATTGTTGAAGGGGCGTTTGTATGCGGACGGGGCTATCTCCATCGCCGGTACCGGGGAAGAGTCTGTCACCATCGATGGGTACACGACTGAATTTGGTGCGGTGAGTGCGCAGGGTGGGGATATCGATATCTGCGATGTGCTGAATGTCACCTTGAGCAATAATGCAGCAACAAACAGTACCACAGAGGATTGGATTCGCGCCGGTGCCTTGAGTTCTACCGGGGCTGTCAGTATTGCCGCCTCCGGGGATGTTGTCATCTCAGGAAATTCCAATGCTGTCAATTCCACCTCTGCCGGCGCCATTTATGCCTCCGGCGGTGATTTGACGATTGAGGCTGCCAGCATTACTGTGGAAAATAATACTACGGGTACCGGTGCCGGGGACGATTTTTCCGGTGGAGCCTTGCGAAGCAGTGCAAGCATTTACCTGACCAGTACTGAGGGAGATATCGTGATTGCCGGGAATACGGCAGATTATTCCGGTGGTGCCTTGTATGCAGAGGGTGGTGTGGAAATTGCGTCGAGTCAGAATGTTTCCCTTACCGGGAATACAGCTGAGCTGGGAGATGGTGGTGCCATATACAGCCTGGAAGACGTCGTCATCACGCCAGGTGAGGGTGGAGCCGTTTCCATTTCCGACAACAAGGCAGAGCTTTATGGCGGTGCCATTTACAGCGCGGGTTCTGTATCACTGAGTGGTGGGCCCATGGAAATCAGCGGCAACACTGCTGGCTCTGGTGGTGGTGCCATTTATGCTGAGGGAGATGTTAACATCAGCGCGGATGCGGGGAATATTATTTTCTCCGGCAACCAGTTGGCAGATGGTACGGCCAACGATATTGAACTCTGGGGTGGAAGCGCTAACCTTTCTGCCACTAGCGGTTACACGCTGGAGTTGCAGGGTGGTATCACCAATGCCGGAGAAATCAGCATTACCACCGATGCTGACTCGGCGGTGAAGCTGGGGGGCCCCAGCAGCACGGAGTCATTCAGTATTTCAGAGGGGCGCCTGGTGGGTATCACCAGGGAAGATGGCACCCCTGCCACCATTAACGTAAGCACGGCTGTAACTCTGAATTCCGCTTGTCTGCAGGACGTTTTCCTGGTGGATGAATACAGCGAGGCTGCTCTGACCAGTTTTGACAGTACCTATGTGTTCAACGACATCACCGTCATGGAAATGGAGACACTGGAATCTGATGCCCTCTGCATCACTTCATCTGTACCGTTGCTGAATGGATTTGCTACCATAGAAGGTGAGCTTGCCATCAGCTTGAGCGTGGATTTCCTGACCGGTGCTCTGGCTGCTGCAGATGGCGCGGACATGGATATTGTGCTGACCCTCTGCCTTGACAGCTCTGAGATTACCGGTGAAGGGTTCACCTTTACCCTGGATGCCGCCACGGTGACATTGCTTGAAGATAGCGGACTGGTGGAATACGGCTTCTATGATGCTGAAGGAAACCTGCAGGATATGAGCAGTGTGACTCTTTCCGAGGCTGGTACCGTGGTCTTTGCTGTGAAGCAGAATTCTTCCCTGATTCCGGAACCGACCACGACCTCACTCAGCCTGCTGGCTCTCAGTGCACTCTGCATGCGTCGCCGTCGCCAGAAATAATAAACTTCTCCCTTAACAACTAACTTACACAGAAAATATGAACAAATACTTTTATCTCCTCCCCATGTTGAGTCTGCCGCTGCAGGCTCTCACCGTGGAAACCCGTGCCACACATGGTGTGTTCTATGCTGGTCTCGAAAAACAGGTCTGCCTGCAGATTCAGGTGAAGGCTGACGCTTCCGAAGCCGGCCAGAAAATAAGTGCTCTTTCCTTTACAACGGGCAAGAGTTCGAAGAAAACGGACATTACCAAAGCACGCCTGTATAAGAGTACGCGGAATTACTTTACTCTGAACACGGGCGATACGAACACCAAGGCATACCAGGTGGGGGAAGTATCCGCTACCTCCGGCTCCGGCACGTTTAATAGCCCCGATATCACACTTACGGAAGGTACCAATTATCTCTGGCTGGTGTATGATATTGCGTCAAACGCCAAAGGCAGCAACAAGATTGACGGCGTGTGTACCTCTGTAAAAGTTGGTGGCTCAGAGGTAAAGCCCGTGGCCAAAATGGGCTCCAATGTGAAGAAACGAGTATATGGTACCGTGTATCCCTTCAAATACCGCGTGGTGCCATATTATCGCACCAAGTGGATTATGGGTTGGGGCGCTCATACCCTGACTTCTAATCATTTCAAGAGTTATACCGATATTATTCATTTCGCGTATTCGATTGACAGCTCCGGTGCAGTGGTGCCCCAGTGGGATACGCACCATGGAGAGGGCAATGCTGTGGGCAACCAGAATAATGCCACGGCTCTGGAGTTTCTCAAGAAAACGCGCGGTACGGCAAAATCGCTCATTATTGCAGGCATTGGTCACATGGATAGTGGCATTGCCTCGTTCTACAGAAGCTGCAGTACTCGCGAAGAGATGAAAGCAGTGGCTCGTAATATAGCTAAACTTTTGCTGGATAATGGTTATGATGGCGTTGATATTGACTGGGAGTACCCGGGTGTTTCCAGTGGTAATACAAGCCAGGATTGGGAGTACCATACCTACCTGGTGGCAGATTTGCGTGAAGAACTGGCTGGCGCCAGCCTGTCTATCAGCATTGCTTCATCTGTGGGGTATAAGACCCCTTGGCACGATGTGTCTGACCAGCTGGATTACCTCAATACCATGAGCTATGATGACTATGCAGACAATCACGCCTCCATGTGGCTTTTCCAACGCGACTGCCGCGATCTTTGCCAGAACACGTTGAAGATGCCCAAGATGAAGATTGTGGGCGGCTTGCCCTTCTATACCAACCGCCAGCGAGCGATTGCTGACCAGTGCGGCTGGAATACGGTGGTATCTCAGCATCCCAACATTTCGCCTGCTGCCAACGAGGCTGTGCTGACCGTGGGTAATGGCTCAGCCGTGCATTCCTTTAATGGCCCGAACCTGATTAAGGAAAAGGCTAAGTGGGTGAAGGATAACGGCTATGGCGGCGTGATGATCTGGTCTAGCGATAATGATGTGCCCCTGACACACAAGATGTCTCTGGGTAAGGCATTGTTCTCCGTTCTTAAGCAGACGAAGCGTTAAACATAAGAAATCCTGATTCTGATGGCCTGGCGGGCGGGGGGGCTTCCCCGCCCGGCAGGTCCTTTAGAAATAGCGTACGATGAGAGCAACTGGCCTACGAGGAATGACAAGCAGGAAACGCTACCCGGGAGGGTTTGCTCTTGTGGCTTCGTTGACCTTGCTTGCGTTGCTGGCCTTGCTGGCGTGCGGTATCCTGGCCCGGGCTGCTTCAGCAAACAGAGGGTCTGTACATGATGTTGTCGTGACCCAGGCGCGGCAGCAGGCGCTCATCGGGCTGGACGCGGCCATAGCGGAGTTGCAGGAGGCGCTGGGGCCGGATCAGCGCATATCCGCAAGTTCAGCCATATTGGATGAGACCGGGGAGTCGGTGCCTCCCCACATACTCGGGGTGTGGAATAGCTGGGATGCCCCCTTGTATGGTAATCGGAAAGACGGAAGCGTAATCCAGACAACGTATACACCGGGGCGTAGGAATATGTTTCGCCGCTGGTTGATTTCCAGCCGGGATTTGAAACTTACGCGGGATATAGATGCTGCCGCTCAATTAAGCGGCCGGAAACCCGGAGAAAGAATATGCCTGCTGGGGGAAGGTACATTGGGGCGAGCCGTGCCCCGCAGCCACTATGTGTATGCAGATTTGCTCTATATGCCGCTGGGTGAACGTACGCGTGGCGCTTTTGCCTGGTGGATAGATGGTGAAAATCAGAAGGCAAAGATTTCCATATCCGGAGCCCCTGTATCGAGCTCCCCTATGGCGGCATTGCGGCGCACATGGGACACACCGGCAGCCATGTTGCTACAACAGGGTAAGCCTGTAGTGACGGGAGAGGCGGATAAGCTGGTGAGCGAAGCCAGTATAGCGCTGGTGGGTGGAAAGGCGGAAGCTGAATCAGGGTTCACTGACTACACAACAAGCTCTTATAGCTTGCTGACCAATGCGGCTCATGGCGGGTTGAAACAGGACCTCTGCCTCCTGTTGAATAAAAGTAACCTGGATAAAACCGAGTTTGCACCAGGTGAAAACAGTGATGCTCCCCTGGTGCCGGAGCGGTGGCTGCCGGAGCGAAGACTGCGTATTCCCATAGGCTCCTGGCAGACATTGCATGCCTACTACAACTGCTGGCCGAATGCCTCACAAAAGGATTCTCTGCTGACCACGCGCATCATCGGAGCTCTGCCGAATCATTATACACGCCTGGGTGGCAGTGTGTTTGACCAATTCCTGCGATATGATGCAAATGCTGAGGGTTCCGGAAGTACCTATCTTGATTCGAAGTCTCGCCAGAATGGCAATACAGGAGCAGGGTATGCCCGCAATCCGGTGATGCTGGGGTACCTCTGCAATGTTGCGCTGGGTATGAAAAAGGTAGAGGAGGAGTCTTATCAGCTTTGCCTCTACTACACACCGATGATGCTGTGGTGGAACCCCTACAATGTGCCCATGCGCATAGCCGGGCGCCGCATGTGGGCGGTTGCGGCCCCCTTCAAGACCATGCCGCTGGAGACTTATGCCAATCTTGATTATTATGGCGGGCTCCAGTGGTCATCCTATGGGATGGTGCGACCCAGGGAGGCTGTTCTTCGAGGGGTGCGGGAAATCCGTCCGGGAATGGGAACAATGAGTTGTCTGGACGGGGGCGAGTTTTTTCAGAATTCGTTAAGCAATGCAACGGAAGATATCGTATTCAGTCCCGGAGAGGTCTTGATTTTCACTCCTGGAAGACAGAAAGCTGGTGCGGAGTCCCCGGCGGAAAATCTTCCTGGCAGCAATCCATGGGTGCCGGGGCTTCACGCTGGTAATGTGGCGGCGTGGTATTCACCTCTGTATAGGGCGAGCGGAGTGTCGCCGCAGCTGGATCGCGGTACGGCGCTGAGTCTGCGCCTCTTCAGTTCTCCCAATCGATTGACGGACGGACTGCTGATGGCTGATGGTAATCCCGCCTGCATGACGATTGCGAATGGCTTTGGCGGCATTTCATCTGCTGAGGTGAACCCTCATCCCATGGATTCTGAGCTGCCCGATATCAGTTCGGTAGATGGCAAGCATATCCATTCTCCACAGCGCTTTCTGCTGGATTGGTACAGCCCTGTGCTGGGTGATGGTAACCGGATAATCGCAGATGCGTTGCAGTGGTATGGTTCAAGCTTTCAGAATGAAGTCGGTCAGCCTTATTATGTGGCCTCGCTTGGGATTATTGCAAAATCTGCTGAAGGCTCGGCCGATACTCTGGCATATCCGGGCATAGATTTTCGCACCAAGCTCTGGCAGCACTCAAGCCCTGCATTCTGGGGGGCCTCGTTAAGCAGGGCAGACCACCAGCAACGCCAGTATCACCCGTATCAACTAGCCATTCTGCCGGTGGGAGAGGGAATGATGGCTTCTCCCATACCTTCGTTGGGGCGCAACGGCGTATTAGGTGTGACGAACGGCGGTGAACAGGTGTCTTTTGCCTCCGTATTGGAGCTACCGGTGCATCCTCCATTTTCGCTGGCTGGCTTTGCCGGTATGCGCCTGCATCCTGGTTGGTTTCAGAATGCCGAAACGACCAATACCCCGCAGAAGGCATTGCAGCGTATGCAGTATCAGTCCGGAGTGCCGGGCGTGGGCATAGGTAATGCATTTGCAGATCCCTGTCTGCCGCCGGATAAAGTTTATTATCTCCATGAGAAAGAGAAGGAAGAAGGAGCTGATAACCTGGAGCCGCAGCTGCAGGATGAATTTTATGACCATGCCCTTCTGATTAATGATGCCATGTGGGATCGGTGGTTCTGCTCCTCTGTTTCTGATATGCCGGGAGATGATGGTAAGCATGTCATCCCGGCTCAGTATACCCTACAGCAGTTTCTGGAGGGGCGAAGCGCGTTGCCGGTCTCGCGCTATGTGCGCCCTTCCTCGTCCCATGATTCAAAGGCAGCGCTGAAACGTATCATGGCGGGAGATGGATGGAAAATCATTGCTGCACATCTGATGGTAAACGGCGGTTTTAATGTGAACAGCACCTCTGTTGCGGCATGGAATGCTGTGCTTCAGGGGCTGGCATCCCGTCAGCTTGTTACCGGTGAGGGGGGGAGAATGCGCCTGGTAGAGCCGGGAAAGAAAGTAACGGATGTAACATTCTCTCGCTTCATGCTTTCGACCACGGATAAAAGTACTGATTCCACGGGGCGTTACAGCCCCATGCATGGTTCAGCGGCCTTTCGCTCGGATACCGGATACAGTACCACAGCGTGGAGCGAGGTGCGATTGCTCAACCCCGCGGATATTACACGCCTGGCGGAAGAAATGGTACGCCAGGTACGTGCCCGCGGCCCCTTCCTCAGTATGTCCGATTTCATTAACAGGCGGCTGGATGAAAAAGGCGGCGATGCGGCATTGAAGGGGGCTTTACAGGCTGCTATTGACCGCACAGATATCAATCGGGATTTCCGGGAGGTGCAGGTTACCCCGCAGAAGGGGAATCTGTACCGCTTTCCCAAGGCAGAGCAGGGCGATTTGCATACGGCTGCTCCGGGGTATCTGATTCAGAGTGACGTGTTGTCCTCTCTCGGGAATATTCTGTGTGTCCGGGATGATACGTTCACCATACGTGCTTACGGCTGCGTGCGCAATAATGACGGTGCAGTGCTTTCCCAATGCTGGTGCGAGGCAACTGTGCAGCGCTCTATCGATTATGTGGACCCGGTGGACTCGCCTACAGCTGCCGAGTTCTCTGCCGATTTGAAGCACACAGAAAAACTTTCTCCATTGAACCAGACCCTCGGACGGCGTTTCCGGATTACTTCCTTTAAGTGGCTTGACCATTGGGATGTATAAATCCGCCGCTTCAGATAGAATGCCGCACGGTTGAAATCCAGGGATGAAAGTCTCCATTTTCAGCCGAATCTGCAATTTGGCATACATATTCTGATGATTTTTGCTTTCCTGCGCCTGGAAAAGCCTGTTCTTTTGTTGGTCTTGTGCATATTTTATGCTCGCCATTTCTGGAAAAATCGTTATAATAGCGGCAGCAAGGTATCGCCGATACGATGTGTCGGTTCCGAGCATTTTCTCAACACAACATAATAATCATTATGCAGTACACACACGAAGTCGAACAGATGTGTTGCGTCAAGAAGGGCTGCAATCACGGCCCCGCCCCCATTCCTCAGGAGGGTGCCTGGACGCAATCCACCAAGATTGAGGACATTTCCGGCCTTACCCACGGTGTGGGTTGGTGCGCTCCTCAGCAGGGTGCTTGCAAGCTGACCCTGAATGTAAAGCAGGGTGTCATCCAGGAAGCTCTGGTTGAGACCATTGGCTGCTCCGGCATGACCCACTC
>DEPT01000063.1 GCA_002358905.1 Akkermansiaceae bacterium UBA3385 | reverse complement strand
CTCGCGGCCCATGAAAGGCTGGCCATGCAGCACCTCTGCGGCGCGTCGGGCGTCATCGAGCTGGAACATCTCGATGAAGGCGTAGCCTTTGCTCTTGTAGGTGCGCGGATTGTAGATGATTTCTACGCTGCGCACGTTGCCAAAACCCTTGAACAGGTCTTCCAGCTCGGATTCGGTGGCCTCATAGGAGAGGTTGCCGACGTAGAGACGCGCATTGCGGGTGGGCAGGGTGGAGGTTGCGCGGCGCTTGCCTTTGGCACCGGGGTTGCCGCCCTGGTGATTGTTGGTCTTGGCGACGCGAACCTTTTGGGGGACATTGTTGCGGTTGTTGCGCTTGTTGTCCTTTTGCTTGCGCTTGTCTTCCTTCACATCCTTCTTGCTGAAGCCAAAGAAACGCAGGAGGCGAGTCAGCAGAGAGGGCTTCTTTTCGGGCGCGGCCTCCGGGCGCGGCATGCGCTGGTGGTGGCGGCGGCGGTGGTGATTCTGACGGTGACGGGAGCCTTGTCCCTGCCGTCCGTGTGTGTGATGTTCAGCCATGTTGGTATTGGTGAGTAAGTAAAGCCGGTAAACGGTTGTTTCGAGATACGCAGACCGCTGGCTTGATGAGGTGTCATTTCGCAACTACCGCAGGAAGATTTGCCTCGCAAATCATCGTCCTACGCATTGCTTTGTAAATTTTAGGTGCCAAAGCGCCGTTGGCAAGCTTAAAATGCGACATATTCAATAGAATATGCGGTTTTCAGGGTGCTTGCTTCTTATTTTTCTCATCCTTGGGCAAGGTGCGGATGGTATTGACTTTGAAATACTGTCTTGCGAGGTGATTGGGGTAGTCTTCCGGGTTGGGGGAGAGGAGGCCTTGGCGGATGATGTAGAGACGGTCCACGGGCTCGTAGGGGTAGGGATAGGGCAACACAATGTCCGTCTCACCCTTGCTGATTTTATCCTGAATGAGTTGTAGTTGGGCATCTCGGGCAGGCACCAGATCATACGCTTCACACATGGACGGAATGAGGAAATAAAGCATGTAGGCAAGCATGGGGATGCCCACAACAAGGCTGCGCTTTAATGGTGTGCGAAGCATGAGATAACCGGCCGTGGCAAGAAGGAAAAACATGGCCGGTAAGAAGCTCATGCTGTATGGGATGCATGCCATCAGATAAGTGGTGGCACACAAAAACGAAATGCCTGCGCCTGAGAGAGCGATGATGAATGTGCGTTTTTTATTTTTTTGCTTGGAGAAGCATATCAGCAGCGAGAAAATAAGGCAGGCCGCCAGAGGGAACGTGCAGAAGGGAATGTACTGCGACATGAGTTCCGGGAAAAACAATGGGCGGAGAATAAACGGAAAATCGCCAATGTATGCAGGAATGGCGGCGCCACCAAGCTGGTGCATATTTTGAGGCGTGATGCTGCATGCAAACTCGAAAGCCTCGGAAAAACTCATTTCCTGAACGTTGAAGAGACTATCACGGCTGGCCCATGCGGCTCTTTTGGCCAAAGCCGGGGAAGAGAAAATGAAAAAGACACCGAAAAGGATACCCAGCAAGCCTGAGAGATGGGGTACGTAGCAGCGCTTGCGAACAGCTTTGACGATGCAGGTGATGAGCATGGCCGGTGCAATCAGACAGGCTATGCATTCGACTGACCATCCCACATAAAGCCCCATGAGGAAAAAAACAGGAACCGTCAATATGAGCTTTTTTGAGTTAAATTGAGCATCAGCCCGATAATAGGATAAGAATAAAGCAATCGTGACCAAGGGCCAGAGATAATTGGTAGCAGCTGCGTAGCATCTGAAATTGCGCCAGCCAAATCCGGGCACTTGTGATATCAGCAGTGAGATGATGAGTACATAGAAAATAACACCTTTCGCACTGAAAATGGTATCTTGCTCGCGCTTGACCAGCCGGAATAATGTGAATGGCAATAAAATAATGAAAATGGGCGTCATCACGACATGCTGCCATCTGTTTTCGCTGACACCGGTCAGGCATACAATGGATTCTCCGAGTCGGCTGACACCATTGCAATATTTTCCTACGGCGTGGCTGAAGTGCTCGGTGAACGGCACGTTGTGCGGGAAGAAATAGTCATCGCACCCCAACCAAGACAGCGAGAGCAAATAAGATAAAAAAGCGTAAAAGAGAAGGCTTATTGAGATGAGTACGATAGCCCATTTCTTGCTGCCTTTTTCGCGCGGCGTCTGGTTGACCGGAATGGCGGTAGCCGGAGTGTAGGCATATTTTGCATACAAAACAGCTAGCGTGATGGCAGCCAGTACGAGGATACAAAATTTAACAATGAATAAAATCATGATTTCAGGTATGAAGAGTTAGGTATGTCGGCGTTGTCTTACGGAGCTTCGGTGGATGGCTCTGTACGCCTTTCTGCTTGTTTTACGCTGTCCGGGCGGTGCCCACGGTATGGCTTTACTTTATCCGAGCTCAAATCCCACTCTGCCCGATAGTGAGGCGTTTGTACATTGAATAGCCCTAAGATGGTATGAAACACGTGACCATGCCCTGCCGTTAGTTTTGTGTTGTTTTTGAGTTGCTCTAGGGCTTTGCCAAAGTGCGGGTGTACCTTATCGAGATTGGGTGAGGTCAGGATGAATAATGGAACGACACAAATGTCGTTCGACAGGAAAGTGTTGAGATATGATTCTGCTGTGGGCTGCCCTGTAATCCAGCCGCGTCCCATATTGCCTTGGCTGTCATAGCCCAGGCTTTCTCCATGGTCGCTCACATAGATGTAGATGAAAGGTCGGTTCCCCAGACCTTCAATAAGGGTGCGTATAAATTGATCTGTATGGACGATGGTGTTATCGTAAGCATTGATGATATGCTCGGGGTTGCCGACTGTATCGTACAGGGAGTGATCATCGTATGGCGTGAATGTAGGCGCTTTGTGGTCAAAATTGTAGAACGGCCCGTGGCTTCCTTCATTATTGACGATGAAGAATATATTTTTGTCAGGCTGCTTCTGGCAGATGTCCAGTATTTGGGTTGTTTGAGTTATGGCACTACCCGGAGCTTCTTGCAAATTTTGTGATTTTTCAGCAAAAAGATAAATTAACTGAGCGAATGTTGATTGAAACGCTGCTGTGATGGTGTTTTTTTCAAATCCCAGATGCTTGTGTCCTACATGGTAGGATACATAAAATCCGTTGGCATAGAAGAGATCGCTGACAGATTTGACGGTTGCTTTGGTGCTGGGGTCAGATTCGTTATAAGCAATGCTGGCGGTGGCATCCGTGAGGATGGTGGAGACGGCATCGCAGGTGTCGCAGGCTGAGGCAATGCAGCGCGGGAAATTAATCAGGTTAGTTTGCCCGGCTAACCATGGTGTGGTATTGCGGTGGTAACCATTGAAGGATAAATGATTGGCTCGGATGCTTTCACCTATGTGCAAGATGCATACGATGTTGTCATCTTCTTGGACAGTAGGGATGCTCGAGGGGGAATCTGCGGCAGAAGGCAGGAGTGATACTTCTTTGATGAGACGCAGGTTGCGTTTGACCCCATTTTCAACATTGGTGGCAAAGGAAAAACAGTCGTAATAGATCCAAGATTTCAGGGTGATACGAGCGTCGAAGGGGAGTGCTAACCCGGCAAAGGAGAACAAAGCCAGCAGGAAAGCTGCCGCTGAACACAGGCTCATGCTGCGATAGGTGCGCAGACAGCGCTGGGCCACATAGCACATACCAATGATAAAGATGAGTAGCGCTATCAGCAAAGAGACGTTGCCGAATGTCAGAAAATTGCCGATTTCTTCTTTGGACGCATGCACAATCTCGGAGATGACACCGGCGCTGAAGCTGATGCCCATGGTATGAAAACTGATGGCCTGTATGGTCTCAATCATCAGAAACGGTCCCCAGAACAGGAGAGCAAAACGCCGCAAAAGTGCCCACGAAAAGAGAAAACAGGCCGAGCTATACACCATCAATTCCAGATTGGGGATGCTGTTGAGCGCTCGCTCAATATCACAAAAGCTGAATACACTAAACAGCAGCAATATACCGCCAATGACCATGGGAGACACGTCTTGATATTGGCGCTGTGTGCAGAATCGAGCTGTAATAAACCACGCCAGCAGAGACAAAGTACCAACAAGCAAACGAGGTTTGATGCCAAACCACCAGACGTTGTTTGCCCATTCAGGTGCGTGGACAATGACGGAGATGATATAGATAATACCGTAGATAATCAGAATCCATTTCCACTGCTTCAGCTGTTCTTTCAGCTGCTGGAGAAATTGCCGGAGAATGGATTTTGGGAAAGACATTATCTATAGATGCTGGATTTCGTAAAGCTTACGGAAGTATAGCTTTTCCCCGGGGGCTTGTCTAGTGTAAATCACTGCATGAATGGTTCCTCAGCGCGCCCTCAGGACCATCTTTGCTTTATCCACCGTGCTACTGCATAGGTGAAGGGGGAAATGGTGGCAACGGCATGCGGGAGCTTGCGCAACCAGCAGCCCGGGATGTTTGTTTCGTTCCGACGGTAAGACCAGCTTTGCTCCCAGTACAAAGCCTGGTGGCGAAGCGCCGCGAAGTATGTGCGGAAAAACTCCAGCAGTCCCTGAGTGTCCGGGTGAGTTTGCGCGTATGTTTCCATTTCTGCCAGGATGGGGGCATGGCCGGGAAGGCCTCGGCGGTAGTAATGGCGGGAGTCTCTTTCTGATGCTAGAATCTGGCAAAGAGTTTGATGCCCGCGTGCGCTTGCCGCAGACGAGATATTGCCGGTGTGGCGGCGATAGTATAAAAGGATACCATTGCGGATGATGACAAATTGCCCCAGCATGAGCGCTCTCGTGGCAAACATCGTGTCATCTACCACGTTGCAAATGGCCGGCAAATCCCCAAACTCGGTGAAGATACGGCGGGACATGGTCATCATGCATCCCCACCATTCCAGATAGGATGGCTTCTTGTGCGCTTCCAGTTGAGACTTGTCGGCCACGGCAAAATCCAGCTCGTCATCGTTGGGATTGGCGACACATGGTGGGGTTGTTTCAAATGGTATCAGCTTGCCGGAAATGGCTGTGGCACCCGGGTGCTTCATGATGGCAAGGGCTGTTAATCGCGTGCGATCGGGGTGCAGAATGTCATCTCCATCGACGCGCATCAGCCAATCTCCGTGGGAGAGCGAGACGGCCACATTCATGTTGACGGCCACTTTGCCATTGACCGGGCAACGGTGGGTGATAATGGTGTGAGGCCCGTGATATTCGTTTGCTTTTTGCTGCATGATGGCATAAGTGCCATCTGAGGAGCAATCATCACACAGGACGATTTCCAAGCGTCCCTCGTATTGTTGCAATAGAATGGAATCAATGCAGTCGCCTATGAATGCTTCCTGGTTGTATCCCATGACCAGAATGCTGATGAAAGGAAGCTCTTGGCATGCTTGCGTGTCCATGATTGAAATAACGGCGAGGGTTATAGAACAAAATCCCCTGCCGAATTGCTTCGGCAGGGGAGGGAGATGAGGATGTGATGATCAGGAGTAAACACCCACGGCCTCGGCTGCACAGGCGATCATGTAGTCGCGGTTCAGCTTGGCGATGTTGTCTACGCTGATGCCCTTCGGGCAGGCGGCTTCGCACTCGTACTGGTTGGTGCAGTTGCCGAAGCCCATGGCGTCCATCTGGCGCACCATGGCAAGCACGCGCTTGTTCTTTTCCGGCTGGCCCTGGGGCAGCAGGTTGAGGTGAGCGGCCTTGGCAGAGGTGAAGAGCATGGCGGAGCTGTTCTTGCAGCTGGCCACGCAAGCACCGCAACCGATGCAAGCAGCGGCGTCGAAAGCGGCGTCGGCAGTCTTCTTGCGTACGGGCATGTTGTTGGCGTTGGGGGCGGAGCCGGTGCGCACGTCCACAAAACCGCCGGCGGCGATGATGTTGTCCAGTGCAGTACGGTCTACCACCAAGTCACGCAGCAGCGGGAATGCAGCGGCGCGGAAGGGTTCAATCCAGATGGTGTCGCCATCCTTGAACTGGCGCATGTGCAGCTGGCAGGTCGTCACCTTCTTGCCACCGTGGGGTACACCATTGATGGTGAGGGAGCACATACCGCAGATGCCTTCGCGGCAGTCGTGGTCGAAGTGGATGGGCTCCTTGCCCTCGTGCACGAGACCCTCGTTCACGATGTCGAGCATCTCGAGGAAGGAAGCATCATCCGGAATGTTGGTGGCCTTGTAGGTTTCGATGCGGCCCTGGGCCTGAGCGTTTTCCTGTCTCCAGACCTTGAGCGTAAGATTGAGATTAGCCATAGTAGTATCTAATAAGTTTGCTGTTGATTCGAATCTTTACTTGTAGGAACGGATAGCCAGGTGGACGTTCTCGAAGGTAAGGTTTTCCTTGTGAAGGACGGGCAGTTCACCCGGTCCCTTGTACTCCCAGCAAGCCACGTATGCGAAGTTTTCGTCATCGCGCTTGGCTTCGCCGTCGGCCATCTGGTGCTCAAGACGGAAGTGAGCGCCGCAGGATTCTTCACGGTTCAGAGCATCGTAGCAGAGCAGGTCTGCGAAGTCGAGGAAGGCAGCTACGCGCCAGGCCTTCTCGAGTTCCTGGTTCATGCCCTCGGTGGAGCCTACCACCTTCACGTTGGTCCAGAAGTCCTCGCGGATAGCGGGCAGCTTGCTGAGAGCGTGCAGGAGGGATTCCTTGGTGCGACCCATGCCTACGTCTTCCCAAATCAGCTTGCCGAGCTCGCGGTGGATTTCGTCAGGCGTCTTGGTGCCCTTCACATCCATCATCTTCTGGATGCGGGCCTTCACGGCGTCCTCAGCTTCCTTGAACTCGGGAGCAGCTGTGGTGATGCTGCCGGGCTTCTGGGTGGTGAGGTAGGTGGGCAGGGTGGAGGAAATCACGAAGTAGCCGTCGGAAAGACCCTGCATGAGGGCGGAAGCACCCAGACGGTTGGCGCCGTGGTCGGAGAAGTTGGCTTCGCCGAGAACGTGCAGACCGGGGATGGAGGACATCAGGTTGTAGTCTACCCACAGGCCACCCATGGTGTAGTGGGAGGCGGGATAAATCATCATGGGCTGCTCGTGCGGATCCACGTCGGTGATTTCTTCGTACATTTCGAAGAGGTTGCCGTACTGGCCGTCAATCCATTCCTTGCCCATGCGCTCGATGGCGTCCTTGAAGTCAAGGAACACACCGCGACCCGTGGCTGCTACGCCGCGTTCGTCGTCGCATGCTTCCTTGGCTGCGCGGGAGGAAATATCGCGGGGAGCCAGGTTACCGAAGGAGGGGTACTTGCGTTCCAGGTAGTAGTCGCGTTCGCTCTCAGCCACATCGGAGGGCTTCATCTCGCCACGGCGAATCTTGGCAGCCACTTCGCGGCTCTTGGGTACCCAGATGCGGCCGTCGTTACGCAGGGATTCGGACATGAGCGTGAGCTTGCTCTGGTAGTCGCCCTTGACGGGAATGCAGGTGGGGTGAATCTGGGTGAAGCAGGGGTTAGCAAAGTAGGCACCCTTCTTCCAGCAGGCGCAGGCAGCACCCACGTTGCAGCCCATGGCGTTGGTGGAGAGGAAGAACACGCGGCCATAACCACCCGTGGCAAGAAGCACGGTGTCGCCGGCGTAGCTCTTGATTTCACCTGTCACCATGTCGCGCACCACGATGCCCTTGGCGTGGCCGTCCACAACCACGAGGTCCATCATTTCGGTGCGGGGGTACATTTCGATGTGGCCCTTGCCGATTTCCTTCTCCATGGCCTGGTAGCAGCCAAGAAGCAGCTGCTGGCCGGTCTGGCCACGGCTGTAGAAGGTACGCTTGAGCTGGGAACCACCGAAGGAGCGGTTGTCGAGCAAACCACCGTATTCGCGGCCGAAGGGAACGCCCTGGGCTACGCACTGGTTGATGATGTTGCAGGATACTTCAGCAAGACGGTACACGTTGGCTTCACGAGCGCGGAAGTCGCCACCCTTCACGGTATCATAGAACAGACGGTATACGGAGTCACCATCGTTCTGGTAGTTGTGAGCAGCGTTGATACCGCCCTGAGCAGCAATGGAGTGAGCGCGGCGGGGGCTGTCCTGGTAGCAGAAGCAGTGTACATTGTAACCCAGCTCAGCCAGTGTAGCAGCGGCAGCGCCACCAGCCAGACCGGAACCCACTACGAGCACAGTGTACTTACGGCGGTTGTTGGGGTTGATGAGCTTGGCTTCGCGCTTGTACTTGGTCCACTTTTCAGCAATGGGGCCATCCGGAATGCAGGAATCCGGCATGTAGTCGCTTACAGGAAACTTAATATCTTTCATAAGTGTCTATGAATGGGAAAGGGATTACTTGAGGATGCCGCAGAGAACGGCCACCGGGATGGAGATGAAAGCGCCGCATACCACCAGGCCAAAGAGCACGGAGATGATGTTGTAAAGCGGGCGCACCTTGCGGGTGGAAAGACCCAGTGTCTGGAATACAGACTGCAGACCATGACGCACATGCATGAACAGGCAGCAGATAGCCACAATGTAGAACACAGAGCACCACACATTGGAGAAAGCGGCGATAATGTGACCGTAGCAATCAGAGGGGTCACCGTTCACCGTGAGCTGCCACAGGTGGAACAGAAGGAAGCAGAAAATCATGATACCGGTCAGCACCATGGTACGGGAAGCAAGGGTGGCCTTGAGCGTACCTTCCTTCTGGTACTGAGTACGGGCATTCACGTTCTCAATCTTCAGAGCCAGAGTGAGCACCACGTGGATGAGCAGCACAACGGCCAGACCAAGGCGGATAGCCATGAGCAGCCAGGCGGGCATGGAGTGCAGACCTACGGCGTAGGCATTAATCCAGGAGGGCTCGCCATTGGCAGGATCACCACCGTAGATGGTCATGTTACCGGCCAGATGCCCCACGAGGAACAGGAGGAGACACGCACCAGTAAGGGCCACAAGAATCTTGCGACCGATAGAGGACGTGACGAACTTGCATGCTGTCGTGATAATATCGTTCATAAGCGCAATAACGTCTTTGCGGCATTACTCTACCGCATCAGTCCCCAAAAAGCAAGCCCCAATCAGCGCAGAACACCAAATTCTACCGCGGTAGCAGCAAGGCCAGCGCAAAAAAAACCAACAGAACGGCAAATACGGCATCAATAGCCGTGGTGTGGCGCAGGTAAAAACAGCGCACCGGCCGCCACTGCAACAGAGCACTCCATAGAATCCAACCCAGCAAACCAGACCCAGTAAGAACAAGAACCAATGCCGGAGTATACCATGCAAGGGAAGAACCAAATTGCTCCAACGGGCCTAAAGAAAGGCCGCAGATAAAAAGTGTACATTTCGGATTAAGGATATTACAGAGGAATCCCTGCGCCAGCAACGAACGCAACGGTTCGCGGGCCAATGTTTCAAATTCCAACGCTGCCACCTGCACACGATGGCGAGGAAATATACGCCAGGCCAGATAGAGAAGCCACGCCACCGCAGCATACAGAATCCACTGACTCCATGGCTGCGCAACCAACCAACCGCCAGTCCATACCACCAGCAATGTCTGAATCAGAAAGCCTGCAGAAATTCCGCTACCTACGGCAACTCCACCCCGAAAGCCTTGAGATAAGGCCGTTCGGAATACAAAGAAAACATCCGGCCCGGGACTAAGCTGGGACACAGGAAGCAACACGCCCAGCAACAGCAGGCTGAAACAGGCATCCATCATGACTGAACCACCGGCAAGGGCAACACCACGTTGGTCTGCATCGGCGACTTTCTCTGCACAACTCGCTCTGACAACATTGCCGCACTTTCATACGCAGCGCGGAACATTTCCATTTTCGCATCCACATTATCAGCATGGTGCAGGATAAGCGCCTCCGGCACTTTCGGCAGCACAGGCGAACCATACTCCAACAGACCATGATGCGAAGCGACGAGATGCAGCAGATGCAAACGCACCTGCTCAGATGCAGGCTGCAATGCTTTCCAGTCAGCGCGGCGCTCGGGAGTCATCATATCCCGCCAGAGCTTATTGATTATCTCAATACCCACGGGAATGTGCCCCAGCAACTCACCGGATTCAGAATAAGGCATTTCGAGACTATGCTCCTCATAGTCATTCTCTACAATCTTGCCGCAATCATGCAACAGGGCACCCGCCAGCACCAAATCACGATTTAACCGTTCCGGATATACGCTGCAAAGGGCATCCGCAACACGCATCACGCTGGCTATATGCTCCACCAACCCACCACGGCGGGCATGGTGAAAATTTCGTGCAGCAGCAGCACGGCGAAAGCGCTTTTCCTGCTGTTGCAGAAACAAGCCACAAACAGCAGCCAGGCGAGGGTCCTTCATACCCGCCACATAGGAGCAGATAGCTTCCCAATCAGTCTGCTGACGAGACACAAGTTCCGGACTCCCAGTCAATACCTGTTCCTCCTCTGCCGGAGAAAGCGGGCGCACATCAGCATCCCCCAATTCCATACCATACTGACTCAACTGCCACTGACCGGTCACAGCAACGCCGGACGGCACCTCCAGCGCATCGAAATCCAGATACCAGGGTGCAGTCTCCCAGATTTTAAACGAAACCGTGCCGGCAGCATCTGCCAGCACGATTTCAAGAAAGGGCTTACCGGTCTTTGTGGAGCGAGTTGTTTTCTGAGTCACCTGCGCCAGCAAAGTACCCTGCACCGCGGCGTTTGCAGCCTCGGCATTCAACTCTGTAGTGCTACCGAACTGCATAACCATGGTCAATTCCGGGATTAAGCGGCGGGTTGTTCTGCCGGAGCAGCATCCACAGCCGGAGTCGGAGCAGGCACAGGGCCTTCACCTTCTGCAGCAGGAGCCGGAGCAAGATTCTCCAGATTCTCCACCGGAGCAGCCGGAGCCTGCTCAACAGCAGCACCAGCCTCGGCAGGAGTCGTCACAGGAGCCTCTACCTGCTTCACATTCAGGTCAGACTTACTGCGCTGGAAACGAGCATTCATGAGCACGGCCAGCACAAAGCAAAGAACCATAAACAGCGTACCGAACAGAACTGTACCCTTCTTGAGCACGTTCGTCGTCTGCGCACCGAATGCCTGATCCGTCATCTGTGCACCAAAGGCGGCACCAAGACCTTCCTGCTTCGGACGCTGCATGAGCACGACCAGCAGAAGCAGGGCACACACAATGAGAAGCAGGGCGAAAACAATGTAAATAGCGGCGTTAAGCATGGCGGAATTATATCTTAGTTATAATGTTTTGTAAAGGAATCAGGCAACAATTTCATTCAATTCGTTGCAGATGACACGTTTAGGCGTAATAGGCTTATCATCCCAGGCAAAACTCATGATAATGATGCGCTCCCCCTTACCTATGAGATGAGCTGCTGCACCATTCACGATAATCTGCCCTGTTCCGGGCGGACCGACCAACACATAGGTTTCAAAACGGTTACCACTGGTAACAGAGGCAACCAGTACCTTTTCGCCCGCCCAAAGACCGGCAGCTTCCACCAAATCCTGCGGAATCTCAATACTGCCCTCGTACTCCACATCACCACGGGTTACCATGGCTCGGTGAATCTTGGATTTTAACTGACAAACTAGCATGACTGTGAATGCGGATGACCGCCAATCAAACTACTTTTTCCTGCAAAAGGTCAAGCACAATCAGGGGAAAGACGCCATTTTTTATGACAAAAGGCGCGAGCAAACAGCGCAGGCGGGCTTACACCCACGAGCAGGACAATATAAACGACCCCACAGCACCATCTGCAAATGCAGCTTTCCCCAGGCTTCCCGGGGGAAGCATTTCTTTAAATCAGCTTCTACTGCTTCCACAGTCTTCCCGCGAGACAAGCCCCAGCGCCGCGCCAACCGATATATGTGCGTATCCACCGGAAACGCAGGATAACCAAATGCCTGATTCATTACCACGCTGGCCGTCTTATGGCCCACACCTGGCAGCGCTTCCAGAGCTTCAAAAGACGAAGGAACCTGTCCGTTGTATTTCTCCACAAGAATGCGGGCGGTTTCCACAAGTCGGCGAGCCTTCATTTCCGTCAGGCCACAGGTAGCTATGAGCGGCTGCACCTGCTGCCACTCCAATGCCGCCATACTGGCAGCATCCGGCGCCAGCGCGAACAGCGCCGGAGTCACAGTATTCACCCTGGCATCCGTACAACGGGCGGAAAGCATAACCGCTACCAGGAGAGTAAAGGCATCGTGATGATGGAGCGGCACCTCCGGATTCGGGATACCACATTCCAACATCTCTTGCACGATGCGGGCTTTTTCCGCTCTTCTCACGCGTACAATCAGCGACGATTCATGTCACCAAGCGGCCCAAGCACAGCTTCACCCTCCTTACGGGTGGTATTATTCCATGGTTTCACCGCATCAGATGAACCTTTAGGCTCCACAACGGTGCGGTTGCTTGGCGGAACAGGCGGCATAGCCGGCTGGCAGGCACTCATCAGCACCGCAGCAAGCGGAGCAAGCATCAGTATCGTTTTCATTTTTATCTATTGAATAACCAGTATAAAAAGACACCTGCCCTTTTTCGGGCAGGTGTCGAAAATAATTAGGTGTACCTGCCGGCAACATCAGTTACCCAGCGGCTTTACACGGAATACGCGGTCTCCCACCTCGGGACGCACACCAGGCACAAGCTTCTTGGGATCATACTCTGCCACAACCATGCCCTTAGACACGGAGATGATACGCAGAGGAGCCACAACCTCATCCATACGCTTCACCAGCAGAGGAGTTGCATCACCAGGAACCAGACCGCTATCCGGGCCTGCATTGAACACCACGAACTTCCAACGGCTGTCAGATGCCAGAATCGGGTATTCATCAGCATTCTTCTGATAATCGGTAAAGAACTTATCATTCACTGCAGTGAGACGGTTCAGCTCCACTTTTTCTTTGGCCAGCTTTTCAGTGGCTGCAGTACGAGCCGCCTTCCAATCATTCAGACGGGCAGAAATTTCTTCCGTGCGCTTCTGTTCTCTTTCCACAACGGAACGAATACCATTCAGCACATCCTCAGCAGAGGCTCCTTCACCAAGGTCGAGCGGGGCGGCATCCTTAAGTTCCTTCAATGCAGCAGAAAGAGAAGAGCGAAGCTGGTCAACCTTTTCCTCCATGTTCTTCACCTTACGGCGAACACCATCCAGCGCCTCCTTATGCTCTGCGAGCTTGGTTGCAGCCTCATCACGCTTCATCTGACTGTCACGCATTTCCACACGGGCAGCCTCTGCACCCTTCACCGCAGCAGCACGCTCGGAAGATACTGTACCGCGCTCTGCATCAAGATCCAGATTCAGCTTACGCAAGCCAGTTGCACCACTGGCATCCACCTGCTGGCCACCACCATGGATGGTAATAAGAACATCCATAACCTTCTGCTGATCGGCGGAATACATGATAGCTGCGCCGCCCGCCAGAAGCACCAGAATAGAAGCAAGAAGTTGAGAGATTTTCATATCTTGAGGTATAGGTAGGTAATTTCTTATTTATTGCGGACAGAAACGACTGTATCGCCAGGGCGAACCTTATCGCCAGGACGCATGGTACTGTACACTACATCGCAGCTGGCCTTCGTTCCTTCCACCAGAGTCACAACAAGCTCACACACTTTCTGACCGCCACGCATGACAGCAAGGCTGGAACCAATAACGATTCCCTTATCAACACCACCATCGAGCAGCACATAGTCCCAAGTGGGATCCGTAGAAAGAACGGAGCATTTAAGATCCACCGGAGAAAGACGTGCCATACGGTCAGAAGCAAGCTTCTTGGCGGCCTCAATCATAGCAATCGTGCGCTCCGTCTCGGTCCCCAGATCAGCTGTCATCTTTTCTTCAGCTGCGGCCTCTGCCTCCAGGGCGTTATTGGACTCCACCAGCTCTGCAATGCGCTGGCCAATCACCTGCAGGCTTTCATCTGCCATGGAATCGTCCTCACCCTCGCCACTGGCTGCGTTTGCAGCATTCTTATGAAATGCCTTGAACTCCGCTTCGTAACGCTTGAAATCTGCATTTGCAGTTTCCAGATCATTATTAGCCTTACTGATTTCCTGATCAAAAGGAGCATCTTCGGCAGTAAGCGCAGCACCCTCAGCATTGTACTTTTCACTCAGCTGCTTGAAATAGGCAGTACGAAGCTCGGCATAGCGCTTGATAGCCTTATCCTTTTCGATATCTACAGCCTTCTTCTTGGCCATATCGAACTGGGACTGGAACGCTGCTACCTCACCTTCAGGACCGGTAAGAGCTTCGTTATTCTTATAAAAAAGGAAACATGCCCCCAGGAAGAGCACGACGGCGGCGATGATGATGTATTTCCACATGGTGTAAGTAAAAAATTTGCAGCTGTTCGCTAATATATCTATACCAGAACGCCGCCAAATGCAATCAAAAAATCCTTGATACGCGTTTTTTTTGCGCTTTTTTTCAATAGAACGCAACATGAAGCAAAAAGACCGCCGCCCGAAGCATCAGGCGGCGGTCCGAAATATCTGCGAGAGGGACTTTATTCCTTCTCTGCTGCTTCCTTTGCCTTGCGGTCACGAGCAGCAGCACGCATAGACATCTTGACGCGACCCTTGTCATCGATACCGATGCACTTGGCCGTCACAATGTCACCAACCTTCACCACATCCTCAGTCTTCTGAGTGCGGCCTTCGGCCAGTTCAGAGATGTGAATAAGGCCATCCTTACCGGGCAGCACCTCCATGAAAGCACCGAACTCCTTGGTGGATACAATCTTACCCTCGTAGGTCTCGCCCACTTCAATTTCCTTGAACATGCGATCAATGAGGTACAGAGCACGTTCCACGCCCTCCTGGCGGCTGCCGTAGATACGCACGGTGCCGTCTTCCTCAATGTTGATATCGGTGCCGGTCTCAGCCTGCAGAGCCTTGATATTCTTACCGCCGGGGCCGATAAGCTCACCGATGCGATCCTGCGGGATGCTGGTAGACTCGATGCGCGGGGCATTCGGGCTCATGGCCTGAGGGCCGGGGATGCAGGCATTCATGGTATCGAGCACATCCAGGCGGCCCTTGCGGGCAAGGTGAATGGCGTCTTCCAGAATATACAGCGGAATGCCGGGCAGCTTGAGGTCCAGCTGATAACCGGTCACACCCACGGAGGAACCGCAGAGCTTGAAGTCCATATCGCCGTAGAAGTCCTCAGAACCAATGATATCGAGCAGCGTCTCGTAACGCTTAGGCTCGCGATCACCCTCATTCTCGAACTCCGTCACCAGACCCACGGAGATACCGGAAACCGGGCGTTTCAGCGGCACACCGGCTGCCAGCAGGGACATGGTACCGGCGCATACGGAAGCCATGGAAGTAGAACCGTTGGATTCCATAATCTCAGAGGATACGCGGATGGCGTAGGGGAAGTCATTCTCATCCGGAATCACGGGAGCAATGGAACGCTCTGCAAGGGCACCGTGGCCAATCTCGCGGCGGTTCTGACCACCGAAACGGCCGGTTTCACCCACAGAGAACGGGGGGAAGTTGTAGTGCAGAATGAAGCGTTTCTCATCCACAGAACCGGTGTAGTTATCCAGGTACTGCTTCTCTTCCATGGGAGCCAGCGTGGCAAGGCACACGGACTTGGTCTCACCGCGGGCAAAGAGAGCGGAGCCGTGCACCACCGGGGGCAGAACATTCACCTCAGCCTGCAGCGGGCGCAGCTGCTTGATGGCGCGGCCATCAGCACGCTTGCCCTGCTCCATGATGGAGATACGGAAAGCCTTCTTCTGAATGTATTCGAACACCTGCTCTACGTCGAAGTCGGTAGCCTCGGGGTATGCAGCCTTGATAGCAACCTCAACCTCTGCACGCAGGGCGCCGATCTGCTTCTGACGCTGAATCTTGTTCGGGGCGTAAATGGCGTCCTCAATGCGGTCACCGGCCACCTGGTAGCCGATTTCGAGCAGCTCAGGCTTGGCCAGAGTCAGCTCATACTCGCGCTTGGGCTTGCCACAAATGCCGCGCAGCTCTTCCTGAGCAGCGCAAATCTTGGCCACGTTCTCCTGAGCAAAACGCAGGGCGGCAATAAAATCCTCTTCCGGCAGCTCATTGGCGGAACCTTCAATCATGATAACCTGATCCTTGGAACCGGCGTACACGAGATCGAGGTCAGACTCCAGACGCTGGGAATTGGTGGGATTGATAACAAATTCACCATCGATGCGACCCACGCGCACAGCACCCACGGGCTCAGCAAAGGGAAGATCAGAAATCACACAGGCTGCGGAAGCACCGTTGATGCTCAGGATATCCGGCTCATTCTCGCCGTCGGCAGCCATCAGCAGGGAGATAACCTGCGTATCGTAGAAATAGCCCTTGGGGAACATGGGACGCAGCGGACGGTCCGTCATGCGGCAGGTCAGGATTTCTTTTTCCGTGGGGCGGCCTTCGCGCTTGAAGTAACCACCGGGGAACATACCTGCGGCAGCGGCCTTCTCCTTGTATTCCACCGACAGGGGGAAGAAGGTCTGACCTTCCTTAATCTTGGTAGCGCTCACTACGGTGACCAGCACCACGGTATCACCACAACGGACAGTAACGGCACCATCGGCCAGAAGGGCAAGCTTGCCCGTTTCAATGGTGATGGGGTTTGTGCCAACGGCACAAGTAACGGAATGTATACTCATTTTTATTTTCTTTCTCTTCTAAGTGCCGGTTCCAATCTGCACCGCCAGAGGCCGGTACCGGCCGCTGCCTCTTTTGGTTCCGTGGAGCAGAATCACGTGCTTCCTGCCCCACACACCCGCCACTGATGATACACAACAACAACGAGCCGCGGGCATTTTACACCCGCACACCCCGGAGCGCAAGCAAATAATTCACCCCAAAGCGTTTTAGCTTCACAAGCGGCGTCTGTTCGTGTATAGTGAAACAGCCTATGATACCCCCACCCGAAACCAACAGTCCAAAATTACTGGATATTGCAGAAGATGACCGTCCGCGCGAAAAACTTCTGCAAAAGGGGCGCTCTGCATTGAGCGATGAGGAGCTCATCGCCATTTTTCTCCGCACCGGCATCAAGGGATGCAATGTGCTGGAACTAGCCAGCAGACTCAAACGAGCGGCAGGCTCCCTCACCGCCCTCGGGCGTATGGAAGCAGGTGAAATTACCCGCTGCTGCAAAGGCATAGGAGCAGCAAAAGCTGCCACATTGGCTGCTGTTTTTGAACTGGGCCACCGAGCTGTAAAAGAGCAACTCAGCAAAGCCGACATGAGCACACCTGAAGCGGTCTATGAATATCTTGCCGGAGATTTGAGATACGAAAAGCAGGAACATTTCGTTATTCTCCTTCTGGATACCCATCGGCACCTGGTGCGCCGCTGCACCATCTCCAAAGGCACACTTAATCGGACCATGGTGCATCCGCGGGACGTTTTCCGGGATGCCATCATCGGCAACGCAAGCTCCATCATTCTGGCGCACAACCACCCCAGTGGAGACCCCACCCCCAGCAGACCAGACCGGGAATTAACAAGGGAACTCATCAACGCCGGGTGTGCCCTGCATATTCCAGTATTGGACCACATCATCATAGGCACTGCCAGCACCACCAACACCCGCCCCTACTTCAGTTTCCGAGAACACGGTTTAATCAACACATGAAAGATTACCATACCCACCAGCCCAGTCCGCACGGCGGATACATCTGCGCCGTTACCCGTAATGACTGGGAACGCATCGCCGCCGCCGAAGGCATGATTCCCTGCTTCGGCATTCACCCCTGGCACGCACATGAGACAGATGCTGCAGAAATTGCTTTTGAACTGGATGATTGGCTCATCCGCCACCCGGAAGCAGGCGTAGGCGAAACCGGGCTGGATGCATCTCCACGGCACGCTGACACGCTCGAAGCCCAGCGACTCATGCTGCACATTCACCTGGGTGCCGCTTTTCGCCACGAACGCATCGTACATTTGCACGGGGTACACGCCTGGAGTGAAATCCTTGACATTCTGCGCGAACGCCACCGCTGCGGCACCCTTCCCCGGTTCCTGCTTCACGCATGGAACGGCTCACACGAAATGGCCAGAGAATTCCTGCAGCTCGGCGGCTTCTTCAGCGTCGGGCTACGCGAACTCAGCCACTCTAAAGCCACTGAACGCTACGCCCGCATCCCGGAAGGACGACTCTTCCCGGAAACTGATGACCACCCGGAAAACTGGGCCCGCACCGTAGCACTGCTCGCCCTCATTCGTGGCGGCTTAGTCTGATTGCTCAGCAATGATATAATGTGGGCGATGCTTGATTTCCATATACATTTTAGCTATATACTGACCAATCACCCCCACACAGAAAAGCTGCACTCCACTCAGCAACACAATGATGCAGACCAGCGAAGTCCAACCATCTACTGAGCTGTGCCACACAAGCTGACGCACACAAAGCACCACGATGACAAGCACCGCAATCAGCATAAACAAAATCCCGAGCACTGAAGCCAAAGCCAGAGGAACAGTCGTAAATGCCACCATTCCCTCCAGTGAATACTTGAACAATTTCCAAAATGACCACTTAGTCTCCCCTGCCACTCGCTCCACATTCTGATATTCAAGCCACTTAGTCCTGAATCCAATCCACTCATACAACCCCTTGGAGAAGCGATTATACTCCGGCATGGAGAGCAGCGCATCCACAGCCTTACGAGAAAGCAGCTTATAATCTCTAGCACCATCCACCAGCTGAGTTTGAGACACCATATTGATAAGCCGGTAAAACATACGGGCAAAGAAGGAGCGGATAGGCGGCTCTCCCCTTCTTGTAGAGCGCCGGGTTCCTGCACAATCATACCCTTCATCTTGCACTACGCGCAACATTTCCGGCAACAATGACGGAGGGTCCTGCAAATCTGCATCCATCACCGCCACATAGTCCCCTTTCGATGCCGCAAAACCGGCCAACATGGCACTCTCTTTACCAAAGTTGCGAGAAAACGAAATATAACGCACACACGGATATTGCACTGCCATCTTCTTAATCTCTTGCAATGTATTATCTGCGCTGCCATCGTTCACCAGAATCACTTCAGTCTGCACATCCTGCAAACCTTCCATTACCCGGCCAAGCTCTTTCATAAACGGAGCAAGAGCTTCCTGCTCATTATAACACGGAACGACCAACGAAAGCAAAGGCATAACCGCATTATATACATTTCAACCTCTATGGCAAGAAAAAAGCCTACCCATCAACGGGTAGGCTTTTTCATAGAATTTTGCAAAATCAAGCTTATGGCATATCAACCATGTCCTTGACAATGTGGAGAGCCTCACGAAGAACCGGATCAAGTTTGGACGGATATTCCGGGGTGTCCGTCAATTCATCTTCCGGGTCCTCATTCTCGTCCATATAATCATCAGCATCGTCCTTGGAAGCAATGGGCAGCTTGGCAGCCTTCACATCAGAAAGTTTGAGTCGATAAATCGTCAACTTCTTTTCGTCCTCCGCAGCCATCTTCTCGTATCGCACTTTACGCTCTGCATCAATCGCTTTCTTACGTTCAAGAAGTTGTGCATTCTCAGCCTGGCGCTCTGCCTTGTTGAGGGACACGGTATTCTTTTCATGACGCTCACGAGCACGGTCAATATCCTCACGCGTATACTGCATATCCTTATCCTGAGCAACGCGAGCATTGCTGCGAGCAATCAACTCAGGCAGTATACCGGCAATGCGGCTGCTCTTCACATAGCCACCGGCGCGGGGAATCTCATCATACGGCAACGCATAATCCTGCTCTGCCTCACCAATGCGAAGTCCGGCAGTCACAGTCGGCAGCACAATGTCACTACCTACACCTTTAAGCTGCGTAGAGGCACCGCCTACGCGATAGAACTTCTGCGTAGTCACCTTAATCATGCCGCACCCCTCGCGGGAAGAAAAATATGGCATGTAGTCCGCAAGTCCACGGGGAACCTGTACCGTTCCCTTGCCAAAGCTGGCCTCATCACCCACAATGACAGCCCGCCCGTAATCCGCCATCGCACCGGCAAAGATTTCGGAAGCAGAGGCACTCAGTTTATTAATAAGCACAACAAGCTGTCCATTGAAGAGCGGGCGACCGCTCACCGTAAGGCGTTCAACGTGAGAACGAGAATCCTTCACCTGCACCACAGGACCAGCACCTGTGAAGAATCCAACCATCTTGCGGACCTCATCCAGAGAACCACCGCCATTAAAACGAAGGTCCAGAACAATCCCCTGCACCTTCTCCTGAATCATACGGCGGAGAATCTTCTTTACATCAGCAGCACAATGCACATCACCATCGTCCAGATCAATATAGAACGAAGGCAGAGTCAAAACACCCAGACGATAGGTTCGATTACCATCCTTCATATCAATAATCCGGCCACTGGCCAGTTCTTCCGACATGGGAATTTCATCGCGCACAATGGAAACCACCTTTTCTTCCCCCGTTGCAGCGCTCTGCACACGAAGCTTCACAGTCTGCCCCTTCTGCCCGCGAATCAGATCCACCACCTTATCGATGCTCAGGAACATGATATCTGTCCAGTTCTCATCACCCTTATGGTCCACCGCAACAATGCGGTCACCGAGCTGCAACTGACCAGACTTAGCAGCAGGTCCACCTTTCACAATGCCTTCAATGGTAGTCGAACCATCATCATCCGACTGAAGTTTGGCTCCAATACCCACAATGGACGCCTTAATCATATCCTTGAAACGCTGTTCCTCGCGGGCTCCCATATAGTCGCTGTGCGGGTCATACACATGCGCCACGGCATTCAGGAGATAGGAAACCATATCCTCACGGTCAGCTTCCTGAATCTCGTTGCGCATACGCTTAATACGGGCAAGCATCTTATCCGTGACAGACATTTCCTTAGCCACAGGTGAAGTCTTCCCTTTCGCCGCAGCCAGGCTATCCAGATTCTCCCGGCGCAGCACTTCAGACAGAATCATATCCTCCACCTGATCACGCCACACCTGATCCAACTCAGCAGCATTTTTGGCTCGGGGCAACTTGCGGCGACTGCGCGGTACCGTGCGTTCAGAATCGAACGCAGGCATTTTTCTGGAATATTCCTTAAGCATCTGCTCTGCCTGAGCAATCCTCGGCAGCGCCCGCTCACTGAAATAAGCATACAGCTCCTCAGCCAGGCGCGTCGTCTGGTTCGCCAGCAGATAATCACCAAAACTACTGGCGTACCGGTCCCTCAAATAGTCAACATCTTCCTGCGTCAGGAATAAATGCTGCATATCCAGAGTCTGGATATAACAATCGAGGAATTGCTGATATAATTCACCGGAAAAACGGGCCCTGGAGAAATGCGCATTCTGCAGCACCAGCGAAAACTGCTTGCCGATAATATCGTAATCCGGCTCTGCATGGCTCACAGATGTACACGAAACCAGAGCAGCAGCTGCAACCATCCCCAAGGCTCTGGCCCGAGCCTTCCAATTTACAAAAAAAGCACTCATATCAGATAGTGGTCATTAGAAAATCCACAGCATCGCACAATATCACCGCAATGTATATATAATACATACCCAGACCTCTGATTCTGTCACGAAAACAAAAACATGACAAAAGGCAGGATATCTTTACATACCTCCGCACATCATGCTTTCTTGCGGCGGGGGCGCACAGCCTTCACCACCTTGCATCCCATTGTTGCTGCAAGGTCTCGGACACCATTTTCCAACGCGGCAACACGAGTCTTGGCTGCCTTGAGCGATGCATCCAAACGGGTCGCGCGGGTCTTCGCGGTACGGGCCTCAATACGAGCAGCGCGAAGTTCCTCTTTCACATCATCTGCTGAAAGTTCCACCTTACGGCGCCCGGGACGAGTACCTGCAAAACGTTCATAAATGGCATCCTCAGCTTGTTTCTTCCACAAGGAAACCAGCGTAGGCGCAATATTTTTTTCCTCTGCAATCTTTTGAATCGTCTTCTTACGAGTCAGCACAGCAAGAATGATTTCCGTCTTCTCCTCAGCGCTGTAAGGCGTGCGTGTTCTTGTTTTTTCAGACATAGTAAAAAATGAAATGATGTACTCTATCTAATACTATGTTTTCTGGTTCATATCAAGCATATATTCAGTATTATCCCCATTGCTGACACAAGATAGCGTTCTGACGACACTCTTAGACCATAAATCCACTTACAACCGCCCACAAATGCAGTCTGACTTTTCGCATTCCACAGAAATGGTTTGCTATACAAGAAAACGTACTCGGCTGCAATGGCAGGCTTATCTCTGCGATAACACACAATACCTCAGACAATCATATTATACCTGGCGATGGATAGATAAAGAGCCCGACATCTTTTTGCAGGCAATTGATGGCAAAAGCCTCTATTCTCATCCCCGGCATTAGTTGCCGCCTTAGAACTTGAAATAACAAAAGGGAGTCACGATTTCTATCGTAACTCCCTCATTTGCATTTTATACGCACGAATGGACTCGAACCATCACGATGTTACTCACTAGAACCTGAAAAATTCTTCTACATTGTATTATCAATAAGTTGTGCATTTTTCCGAGTTTGAGCCGAGAAATATTTTACAAGTCGCTTCTGTTGTGTTATACTATCTTCATGATGTAAGACCCTCAACGAGAGATGACAAAACATTATTATTATAACAACAAACAATAAAAACAAGCGTGCTGATAATAATGTATGTTTGTTTTCTAATACTGAATAATCAAATAATGGAGTAGAACTGTAAGGAACATAGTAAGAAGGATAAAGAGTTGATTGTGATTACTACCCTAGATAAGAAATCAAAGAGTAAGACCAAATTTTACGAAATTGAGGGCCAGAGGGTGTATCTTCCAAAAGGAATAAGTGCCGAAACTTGGCGAGGGGGTGTTCAGAAGTTGATTGTCACATCTACTGAACATGGCAAGCCAAAAAGGCTATCATTCCCTTGGACGCTTGCAGGACTTGAAGAAGCCAAGGCTCTGAATGACACCTACAAGAAGGAGGTCAGAAAGTATGGTGCAGACTTCGGTAACATTACCGAGGATGAAAAACGAGCACTTGACCTGTGGAGACAATACACAAAGGAAGCAATGGCGAACGGTTTTGCCTACGCCTCCGCTTATGAGATAGTGCAGGCTGGCTTGGAGGGTAGAAAAACCACATCTCCTACCTTTGAGGCCTTGGCTCAATTCTACTTTGACAAGGAACTCATGCGAAAGACCGATGGCGAACTCACCGAGCATGCCGAAACTGTAAAGAGACGATTATTCAATCACATCTGTCCTGTCCTGGGAGGCAGGCCTGCTCACGCTATCACCGAGGAAGAGGTTGAGGCCTTTCTGAATTCTCTGAAAGGTATTGATGGTAAGCGTGCGTCTGTCAATACACGAGAGCAATACCTCAACCTGCTCAAAATTGTATTCAAGTTTTGCATAAAGAGAGGTCAAATCCCTGCAACATACAATCCTGTGGCAAATCTCAATCCTCCTAGCAAGAAGAAGATTGAAGAACCTGAAACTTTGAGTGTGGAGGAGGTAAAACGCATCTTTGCCTTTGTAAAGAACACGCCCAGGTATCATAAGTTCATTCCTGTTCTCGCCGTAGGGTTCTTCTGTGGAGCACGAGTTGATGAAAGAGCCAAACTGACCTACGGTGACATCTACATCGGCGGTCGTAATGAAATCTTTGTATCGGCTGCTGTTGCCAAGAATGGTATCGCTCGCTTCATCTACCCTACCGAGAATGTGAAGGCTTGGATGGACTTTGCCAAGGCTCATGGTGTGAGTATGAATGCTACCGATACGCTTATCCAAGGTGAGACCATCAAACAGCGTAGAAGTTCTCACAGTTCTTTCCTCAAAGCACTTGCAACGGAGACAGGCATTACCCTTCCGAAGAACTGCATCCGACACACGGCTGCTTCATTCATGGCTGAAAGTCAGGGTTACACCGAGACTGCGAACCAACTCGGACATGACATCGGCATGCTTCTGAAACACTATCGGAGAGCCATCACCAAGACGGAAGCCGAGGCTTACTACAACATCACTCCTGATTCTGTATAAGGGGGAATTGGATAAGGTGACATCAGCATTGACGATGCTGATGCAAGCAAATAATTCGTAAAAGATTAGAATTTTACGAGTTTGAGAAGTGTAAAAACAAATG
>DEPT01000056.1:48337-77092 GCA_002358905.1 Akkermansiaceae bacterium UBA3385 | reverse complement strand
TTGGCGGCACACAGCATTTGGAGCGGTGGCTGAGAGGCTGAAAGCACCCGTTTGCTAAATGGACGTACTGCGTTAAACAGTACCGGGGGTTCGAATCCCCCCCGCTCCGCTGATGAAAGCACCAACGCTAACAAGTGTTGGTGCTTTCTGCTTTTTTGCTATGAAACTGAAACCGGATTTAACGCGAGACCAACTGCAGCAGCTGACGGATAGGGAGCTGCTGTGCCAGCTGCTGGCCTGCACGCCGCTGAACCTGCCCCGGGTATTTCTGTTTGCCTTGTTGTATATGCTGATGCCATGCGCCGTTTTGGGAAGCCCCTTGGGGGTGCTGGGTACAATCGGGATGTCGGCAGTGCTGGCGTATCTCTGGTTGTGGGGGACACCAGAGGCCATGAATGCTTTTCTGGGGTTCTGGATGCTGTGGTCGTGTCTGGCACTTGTGCTGGCTCTGCTGTTTCAGTTGGTAGGCGGGGTGCGTCAGTATGTGCGCGGTAGACGGTATCTGGCGGCAGAGGAGGCTTACAGTGCGGAATTAAAGCCCGGTGCATGCCTGGCATTATCCGTGGGTGAGGAGCTGGACCTCGAGTTCGTGGTGCAGGTGCCGCAGCGCGGGGTGTATGTGCTGGTATGCCGGGTGGATGATTACGAAGGCGCTGCGTTGTTGCATAGTGATGACCGCGCGTGTCTGGTGGAAAAAGATGATGTGCCCGGGTTGCGGACTGAACTCCGCATGGCTTTCCGGCTGGAGGCCGGGTATCATCGGCTTGGCGTGAATGGGTATTGCACCGTTGCAACGCAGATGCAGGTACTGTTGCGCTGATTCGCTCTTGCGGGGCAGGTGATTTTGTGCTAATCTTCTCTGCGTGAAGATTGATGCCCACACCACACAGGAACAATTACTGAAACTCAGCGAGCAGGTGCTGCGACGCGATTTGCTGCAGAGCACACCGTTGAATCTGCGGTTCTTCCTGCGTTATCTGATTCTGTTTCTTCTGTTCCCCGGCATGGTGTTCGGGTTCAAGGTGGGTATGGGGATTACTCTTTGTTTTTGTGCGGCGCTGGTGGGTATCCTGTTCTGGGGAAGCGAGGCTGCATCGGCCATGGCTATCTACAGCTGGCTGGGTGCCGGGTTACTGGTGCTGCTTTTTGTCACCATCGGTGTTATCCGGAAGGCCTGGAAGGAACGGGAAGTGCGCCGTGTGTACCGCGCCGCCACCCCGGGACTTCACCATGCCCAGCGCAAGCCGCAGAAGCAAGCTCTCCGCTGGCGAAAGTCGAATACCGAGGGTTTCCTGGCTACGCATCTGGTGCTGAATGCTCCGCAGCGTGGAATCTATGCCATGCTGCTCACGCTGAAGAATTACCAGGGAGCTCAGCTGGTTACTCAGGGGCGGCAGGGAACGACCGTGGTGCATGCTGGTGGCGGCAAGGGGCAGGATTTCAATGCCCTGGTGCTGTATCGCCTGGACGCAGGGTTGCATGAGCTTATCTGGGCCATACCTGGGGAGACAGCTCCGCAAGTCACGGAGGTTTCCCAACTTAACGAAATCTAACCCCAGTTCTATTATATGATTGATTTTGAAAATGGCAGTCTGTTCAAGTTATCCCCGGTGGACCCGGAATCCCAGATGGGGCGCGTGGCTCCTCTGTTGATAGAGGGGGAGCATATTGTGGCGGCATTCAAGGCTATCCGGGATTCCGTGGTGTTCACCAATAAGCGTGTGATTGCCATGAATGTGCAGGGAATCACCGGCAAGAAGGTGGATTTCACCTCGCTGCCCTATAGCAAGATTCAGGCTTATTCCATTGAGACTGCCGGCACTTTCGACCTCGATTGCGAGCTGGATTTGTTCTACAGCGGTATCGGCCACATTCGCTTTGAACTCCGCGGCGGTTGCGATGTGCGTGAGCTCTGCCGGGCGATAAGCAGCTATGTCTTGTGAATGCACTGCGAGCCGCAGGCTCGCAATTTAGACCAGCTGCAAGCTGGATTTAGACCGTCCGGATTTAATTCCTCCCAGAAGGAGGAATTTCGATGTCCTCCGTTCAGGCGGACAATGCAATTGTGCCTGATTTCTACAGCGCAGCAGCTGCTGCGGATTATTCTTCTTTCATAGTGCTCAATCTTGTGTTGATAGAGGAAATCAACATGCGACGGATGGAGCCGGCGTCTCTGCGTAAGGATTCCGCTACTTCTGCCAAGTCAGGACAAGAGGTTGCGAGTACCACCAGCCAATATTCACATTCATGGCATTCTTTGAGTGCGATTCGCAGTTTATGGACAAAATCATCGGGGCTTTCTGCGTAGCGGGCTTCAAACAGATTCGCGCCTACGCTTGTACCTGCACGCGCCAGCTGATTCTTTAAAAATGCACGGCGTTCAATTTGGTCATAAAGCTGGACAAGTCGGACCGATAAGGAAATAGTCGCATTGCGGAGTCTATCTTTATCCATAGTATCTATGTTGTACAGGATTTGCGGTTGCATGTAAAGTTTGTTTAATTTTCCGCGGCCATGTGGCCGCATAGTTCGCTTGCATTGTCAGCCTGAACGGCAGACAGTGAAATTCCTCCTGGCGGAGGAATGAAATCCTGAAGGTCTAAATCCAGCCTGTGGCTGGTCTAAATTGCGGGCATTGAGCCCGCATTGTTGTGCTTTTTGGGCTTGCAAAACACTTGTTTTATAGTAGAATAACCCGCGTTATGGCAGACCGTACACAGACTGATCCCGTCCGCATGGAAAAAATCGTCAGCCTTTGCAAGCGCAGAGGGTTCATTTTTCAGGCCGCTGAAATTTATGGTGGCTTGAACGGTTGCTGGGACTACGGTCCCCTGGGCGTTGAGCTCAAGCGCAATCTGAAGGATTACTGGTGGCGTGTCCACGTGCAGGAGCGCCCCGATATCGTGGGTATGGATGGTTCCATCCTCACACACAACTCGGTGCTGGTGGCATCCGGTCACGTGGGTGGCTTCTGCGACCCGCTGTGCGACTGCCTGCTCACCAAGGAACGCCTGCGCGCCGACCAGATTCCCGCCCAGAGCGGTGTGGCCTACTGGTGGAAGGGCGCTGCCCGCAAGGATGGCTCCTGGAGCACCAAGAAGGAATTCTCCATGCTGGTGGAAGGCACCGATGAGAAGAGCGCCAAAACTGCCCGCAAGGGGGCGCTGCAGTACTACAGCCAGATTGCCGGCAAGGGTACCCAGCCCGCCGACCTGGAGCTCATCGAGGAAAGCACCGAGGAGGTGACCGACTCCGTGCGCTACAACCCCGCCAATGGCTCCCTGGTGACGGAGGCCCGTTCCTTCAACCTGATGTTCAAGACCACCATCGGTGCCACCTCCGATGAGAACGACCCCGCCAGCACCGGCTGGCTGCGTCCGGAGACGGCCCAGAGCATCTTCTGCCAGTACAAGAACATTCTTGATTCCTCCCGCAACAAGATTCCCTTCGGTATTGCCCAGATTGGTAAGTCCTTCCGCAACGAAATCAACCCGCGCAACTTCACCTTCCGCTCCCGTGAGTTCGAGCAGATGGAGGTGGAATACTTCTGCAAGGGCGAGGATGGCTTCCGCCTGACCGACGAGTGGCTGGAGAAGAGCCTCCAGTTCTACGAGAACATCGGTATCGCCCGCGATAAGATTCACATCCTCGACGTGCCGGATGAAGAGCGCGCCTTCTACTCCAAGAAGACCTACGACCTGGAGTACGAGTTCCCCTTCGGCGTGCAGGAGCTCATGGGCATCGCCTACCGCACCGATTATGACCTGGGCCGCCACCAGGAAGGCTCCGGCAAGCCCATGGAGTACTTCGACGAGGCTACCCGCGAGCGTTTCATTCCCCACGTGGTGGAACCCTCTGCCGGTTGCGACCGCTCCGTGCTGGCCGTCATCTGCGAAGCCTTCGACGAAGAGGAACTGGGCAAGGACGGCAAGAGCGACATCCGCACCGTCATGCACTTCCACCCCCGCATGGCGCCCATCAAGGCCGCTATCTTCCCGCTGCTCAAGAAGAACGCCGAGCAGGTGCGCATCGCCCGCGAAATCGAGGCCGAGCTGCGTCCCTTCATGAACGTGTTCTACGATGAGGCCGGTGCCGTGGGCCGCCGCTACCGCCGCCAGGACGAAGTGGGTACTCCCTTCTGCATTACGGTCGACTTCGAGACCCTGGGCGAGGAAGGTGATCCCGCCCTCAAGGATACGGTGACCATCCGCCACCGCGATTCCATGGAGCAGGAGCGCGTTGCTATCAGCGAGCTGCTGCCCTGGCTTCTGAAGCGCATTCACTAATCGCTTTTCAACCGGCGCCACCCCCGTGGATTTCCCCTGCGGGGGTGGCTTTTTTTTGATGTTGAATGTTGGATTTTTGATTTGATAAATTCCGCGGGCATGGGCCCGCCTGACTTAGACCTGATACCCCTATGAATCTTTGCGATACCAATCTTTCCCTCGACTGCCGGCAGAAATTGCAGGACAGGTTATTCGATGATGAAAAACTGCTCTGGGTGGGGCAACCTGTGCCGGACCCCTGGGCATCTCCCGCAGGCTTCTTCTGCTTGTTCGGCTCGATGTGGGGCGTGGCGGTGCTGGTCGAGGTCTGCCGTGGTGCCAGTCCTGCCTTTCTTTGCCTGCTGCTTCCTCTTGCTGTATTGATGTGTGCGCCATTGATTTCCAGATGGATGCAGCAACAGTCTGTGTACGCCGTCACCAGCAGGGGCGCCCGGGTTCTGCGCTGTAGCGCCATGGGTAATGTTTCGCTGCTTTATGAGCCGAAACCGGGAATGGTGAAAGCCCGCCTGGAGCTTCGCGGCGGACTGGTGAATCTGGTGATGGGCAATTGTCCCTATACCCATTATAAAGGAGGCGGCGGCGCCCCCGAGGGCTTTCTGCGAATTACGGCAGCTGATGCCGAGCGGGTGCTCCCCCTTATCCGCCAACTTGAATCTTCCCAAACCCCATAACCGTTATGAATACCCAATATGTTGAGCCGACTGTAGATGAACGCCAGATGATTGAGAACTCGCTTCTTCGTGGCGAGGAATTGCTGTGGACAGGTAAGCCTGTACCGCGCCTGTGGACCCCCGCGAGCATCATCATGATGCTGACGGGTATCGTCTTCCTGAGCTTTGACTGCACGATTTTCTTCTTCGTGATGGGCGCTGATATCGAGATGTTGCTTTTTGCTATTCCCTTCATCGTGGTAGGTTCTTTGCTGATAGCCTCGCCCTGGATTGGGCTGGGCTGGCAGAAGCGCCATATGTATGCCCTCACGAACCGCCGTGCTCTGGTGTTCCGCTGCCTGTTCTGGAAGAGCTACCAGATGGCATTCCCGGTGACTAAGGTGATGCTGCTTGAGCGCAAGGTTTCCGGCAAGGGGCTGGTGAGTCTGGTGCTGGGTAAGAGCTCGGTTGTTCGCACCAACGGTGTGCCGGACCCTGAGGGATTCCTCAATCTCTCCGCCGAGGATGCTGCCGTGGTGGAATCCCTCATCATGCAGCTGGAAGAATCTCAAACCAAATAAACGCTATGAAGCTTTCCGATACTGATTTGACTTTTGCTGAGCGTCAGATGGTGGAAGCCAACCTGATGCAGAAGGAGGAGGTCCTTTGGGTGGGTAAGCCCATTCCCCGCCTGTTCAGCGCAGGTTCTCTGGGTTCGTTCATCTTTTCCCTGCCGTGGCTGGCCTTTATTTCGTTCTGGACCTTTATGGCGGCACAGGACAATCTGATATTTGCAGCCTTTTCCATTCCGTTCTGGTGTATCGGCATAGGTTTGTTCTCCTCTCCCTGGTGGGGACTGCGCAAGCAGAAGCGTACGGTACAGGTCATCACGAATCGCCGCGCTATGGAGTTGTATCCCGGATTTTTCGGCTCCATGAAGTCGCATGTCTGGCCGCTGGAGCCCGGTATGGTGAAATCCTGCACTGTGCGTAAGGATGGCAGCGGTGACCTGATTCTGGGCTATGAGGAACGCCATGGCAAGCATGGCACCCACACCGTGGCACAGGGCTTCATGAATGTACCTGAGGCGCGCCGCGTAGAGCAGTTCCTCTATGAGCTGACCGAGGAACAATAATGTCGGCTGACCTCAGAGATTTCGGACTGAACCCCAGGCATTGCGCTATGGTGCAGGCTAATCTGCGCCCCGGCGAGCAGGTTCGCTGGGTGGGGCAGCCCATGGCTTTCCGGAGCATCGACTGGGGAAATTGTATCGGCGCGTGGCTTTTCTCGGGAGTGTTAGGCAGTCTGGGCGGGTTTGTTTTTTATCATCTGGTGACCGGTGAAACGGAAATCGGCGGTTCCGGCTTTCTGTTGGCTCTGGGCTTATCCCTCATCTTCGTGTTGCTTTCCGTGGCAGCCGTGCTGACTCCGTTTGTGCGCTTGTGGCTCTTGCATAATACCTTCTATGTTATCACGAATTGCCGTGCCCTGATTGTCGGCTCCGGGGCAGATTCGTGGCCTCTGAGCCGCAGGATGGTGGCCAGTAATTTTCAGCGGAAGGATGGCAGCGGAAATCTCGTTTTTGCCACACGCTGGGAGGATGGCCCCAAGGGAATGGGGCGCACAGTTGAGCACGGCTTCATGAATATCCGCGATGTGCGCCTGGTAGAGGAAATTCTGGAAAAGACTATCGCAGAAAGGGTGAAAGCATGAAATCCCCCGACCTCAGAGATTTCGGGCTGAGCCCCAGGATGTGTGGCAAGGTGCAGAAAGCCCTGCAGCCCGGTGAACAGGTGCGCTGGGCGGGGCAGCCTGTTATCAGGCATTTTGAGACCGACAGAGTGAACCGCGTGGTGGGGGTGCTTTTTTTCTCGCTTTTCGGACTTTTCGGCGCGGTGATGCTGTATTTCCTCTGTCAGGATAGAGTGAACACGGACTCAATGATGGGCGAGATTCTCAGCTGGGTAATGGCCATTGTGTTTTTCATGGTGCCCATCGTTGCGTGTATCATCGCTCCACGGATGCATGCCGCCAGACTTCGGAGTACGGTCTATGTGATTACCAATCGTCGGGCGATTGTATGCGGCTGGGAGGTGAAATCCTGGCCGCTGGAGCCGGATATGGTGTTCAGTAATGACCAGGCAAGGGACGGCTGCGGAAACCTGGTCTTTGGCCTGAGGGAGGATGAAGGTGTCGGTTTTATGGATATCCGCGATGTGCGGTTGGTGGAGGAAATTCTGGAAAAGACCATAGCTGAACGCGAAAACTCATGATGACTCTGCCGGAACAGCAATATCTGCAGCAGGAGCTCCGCAGCAGCGAGGAAATACGCTGGCGGGGCCGCCCTGCGCCGGAGTTGTTCACCGTGGATACGGTCATGTCGATGCTGGGTGGTGTGCTGGCTCTGGCTATTTGTGCAGGCTGGGTATGGCTGGCATGGGAGGTCGGTTGGGGCTTAGGCCTGTGTTCGCTGCCCGTCTGGTGGGGGACGTATCTGTTGTTGTCGGCTCCCTGGCGGCACAGGCGCAGGCTGCGCCGTACCCTGCTGCTGGTCACAACAGAGCGGGTGATGCTGCTGTATCCCGGTTGGACTGGTCGCGTGAAGATGGATGGCTGGAAGCTGTGCCCCGGTCTGCTGCAGCGCTATACGGTGCAGGAGGACGGCAGTGGTGATTTGATATTCGGCTACAATATGCAGGTGGGAAGTACCCGCCACACCGGACGCTCTGTGCCTTTCGGGCTGCAGTCTGTACCGGAGGTGGAGCATGTGGCCACGTTGATTCAGGAACTTTGTAAAAATGATGATGTCTCCCGATGAACAGACCCGGCTGCAGGCAGAGCTGCTGCCCGGAGAAACACTGCTGTGGCATGGTCGACCGCAGCTGCCGGTGGTGAACAGTGCCACGCTGCCGCTTTTCCTGCTGGCTGTTTTGTGCCCGCTGCTTCTGCTGATTCCGCTTATGCAGCAGCGGCGGCTGCGCCGCACGCTGTATGTGCTCACTGACCGCCGACTGCTGGTATACCGCGCCAACTGGTGGCGCGGGGTGCAGCGCCACGCCTGGCCGCTGGAGCCGGGTATCATCACCGCCCGTGTGCAGCGTCCCGGGGGCAGGGGGGACCTGGTTATGGAATATACCTACGGCCGCCGCATTTCCCCCGATAAAGGTTTTCTCAACGTGCCCGATGCCCTGCGCGTGGCCCGGCTGATTGATGAGGCGGAGAAGAAACTCAACTGCCCCTGATGATATGGTGCGTTTTGAAGAGTTACCCGTTCATGTGCGGCAGGAAGTGGAAAATGCTCTGCTGCCCGGCGAGGCGGTGCGCTATGTGACCCGTCCCCGCTCAGGGACCATGATGACGGGGGGTGCGTGGGCGCTTCTGGCATTTGCCATTGCATGGAACTCCATTATGCTGACGGTAGTCGGCCTCGTGGTGTGGTCGGTTCTGTGGGGCGAGGAGAAAGCAGCAACGCTGGTATCTGTTTATGCCGGGGTATTGATTTTCTTCCAGGCCGGGTATATGATCATGAATTTTGCAATGGGTGATGCCCGGCATCTGAGGCGTTCGCTGTATCTGGTGACCAATCGGCGCGTGATGATTCTGCGTCCGCGGGATACGCTGCTTTCCTATCCGCTGCGGGCGGGTATCATCAGAAGGTCGACGGAACGCGCGGATGGTTCGGGTATCTTGTATTTTGAGACAGGGGAGAAGCATGAGGATGGAGAGTTCGAATCGCTGGACTCTGAAGCTTTTGCCTTTGTGCCGGAGCTGCGCCGCGTGGAATCCCTCATCAACGAGCTGGCTGCCCAGGTTCCTCCTATGCCGGAGATGAAATGGCAAACCCCGGATTTTGGTGCGCTGAAGCCTGCCTGTCTCAACCGTTTGCAGGAATCGCTGGAGCCTGGCGAGGAGGTGCAGTGGGTGGGGCGCAGCCAGGCATCGCCGCAGATGCAGTCGTCGCGGACGCGTCGTCGCTATGGGGCATGGGCGCTGGTCAACCTGATTGGCGTTGCCTGTGCCGTTGTTTCTGCAGAGAACGTAGGGGCGGGGCTGTTCTTTGGCCTTGTGTATCTGGTGATTACTGCCTGTTTTCTGCTGCTGCTTTTTGGATACGAACGCTCAGCCTACGCCATTACCAACAAGCGTGTTTGTTGCATCAATCCAAAGAAGGTACGTACACTCTCCCGTGAATTGATTGCCATAGAACACCATTCTGGCGGCGCGGTCAGCATCAGTCTGAAAGCACGCGGCAAGATTCCGGAGTGTATGACTGGCCTCCCCAGTTCTCTTCCGGCGATCGTTTTGCTTTAAGTGGCAATAGCATGCAGTGCGAATATGCCTGGGGGGAGAGAAGTACAGGGCTTTTCTTGAGCGAAGCTTCATTATCCCTCTGAGCCTTCCCTGGGCTGCTACCCCGCGTAACGGATTGGGGTAGGATAGGAATTGACTCCGGCAGGAATCCTGGGTAATGCCCAGAAGAAATTGTACCCAGGCGCTGCATGCGGGAGCAGGGAGGTGGATAACGCTGATGGCTGCGTGTTTAATGTTCTTTTTGCTTTATCTTTTCAGCCGAATCTGTTACTGTGCTAAATGGCTAACGTACGAATGATAATGAAAATTTTGCATTGCTTTCTATCATGGGTGCTGATGAGTGTGTGTGCAGCAGGAGGAATGGCAGCGGAGGAAGAGTTACTGCCGGATCTCTGCTATCGTAGTAATGGCGTCTATTCTGTCCTTGAAGCAGCAGAATTCGGAAATCTGGAAATCCTGAAAGCCCGATTGCAAGAAAAGGCAAATCCGAATCAGCGTGATGCCCTGGGTAATACACCCCTGCATCTGGCGGGCCGGGGTGGGCATGCGGCTTGCGTACGCTTACTGTTGAAATCGGGGGCTGATGTCATGGCGAAAAATACGGCAGGCCAGATTCCGGCTGTTAAGGCCCAGGGTAAGCAGGTAAAGGACATACTACATAAGGCCGAGAAAAAGCGAATCAAGGAAATTGAATTGTGTCGCAAGTTGAGCGCAGGAGATTCTGAAATGCTCATGCAGGCGATGAAACAGAAGGGATTTAATCCTAATATACTGGCTGAAGATAATACGAATTCCTTACTGATGCTGGCATGCCGGGTGAAAAATGTGGAGGCTGTAAAGAAACTGTTGCAGTCTGGAGCAGATGTTCACTATGCTGATAATACCGGGCATACCGTGTTGCATGTGGCGGTATCAACCAATTGTGCGGACGTAGTCAAGGAGATTCTGGCAGCGGGGGCGAACCCGATGGCTCAGGCTCATAATTTGGCAACGCCCCTGCATGATACGGTCTGGTCGTTCTGGCACGAAAGCTTGAAGATTATTTTGCCTGAGTATAAGAAGATTAACTTCAGCCCATGGGGAGAGCATAACGGCTATCCCATACAACTGGCAATAGATCTTGATAATCGAAAAGCCGTGGAGCAATTTTTGAAGATGGGGTTTAATCCGAACGATTCCCGCTTTAAGAAGTTTCCATTGCTTATCAACGCTTGCAAAAAGAATAAAGTAGAAATTGTCAAAATGCTTCTGGAGGCCGGAGCTGACGAAACGGTTCGGGATGCACACGGAAAATCAGTCCGGGACTATGCCTCTGCTGAAATCTTACCCCTTTTGAAGTCATGAAATATTTTGTATGCTTTTTTGCGGGATTTATTGTATTGAGTTCTGTTGTGACCCTTTACAATGCAACATCTGCACGCCAGGCATCCAAAGTGCAGAAAACGGTAGAATTCAGAAAACAGGCATCCTCATGGAAAAAGGATATTGTTTCTACCCCAGTTGTGGAAGAAGCTCCCAGGCAAGCTACCGCGGTGGCGGCTGTTCCTGCTGCCAGGGAGCAGAGTCCTGCAGTCGCCAGCCAGATAATTGCTCAAGCTGAAGCCGGGAAAACGGCTCCTGCTGAAACACCCCGGAAAACGGCTGCTGTGACATCTTCCCCCGCAAAGTCAAAGTCATATACCGGGCCGAAAAATATTGCCGCAGTAGAAGCGGGGCATATCACGTTGATGGAATGGTTGAATACGGATCCCCATGAGGGCTCTGTTCTGGCGAGCCATCCTGTGCCTCAATATACAGACTTTTCCGGACTTAATGCCAATCTTGCAGATTTGGAGCCATCCTACCGTCAGAGGGAATTTCGTGCGTATAAGCCACTGGCGGACTTGCATAAACAGCTTAAGATTTCCAACTATTCATCACTAGAGAATCCCACCGGCATCTGGTTTGCCGAAGGTGAGAAAATCCGTGTCCGGATGGAAGGAATTCCGGACAGTCCTGTGCGTTTCAAAATAGTAGACCTCAGAGATTCGCATAAGGAGAAGAGTTATGAACTTAAGCCCGGTCAGAATGAGTGGGTGGCGGAGCATGATGGCCTGGCATATATCGATTACCGGAATTCCTATCCGGCGGAGGCATCGCCCATCCAGCTCAAGATTGAAGGTGGGCAGATTAATGGAGTGTTTACCCGGCATGATTCTGTGGAAGTGTGGCGCCATTTGCTGAGCAAGGCAAAGTTCGGGATGTTTGATATCCTTGGGGAGCGCTGCCAGTGGTTACTGTATACAGACTCATTGAGGAAGCATTGTGCTGATATGGGGCCTGAGTTTCTGCGCCTTCATGACCGGTTGATTTGTCTGCAACAGCGCATACTGGGGTGGGATTGGGAAGGTATTCACCCCGGTAACCATGTGATGGGCCGCTCCATGATGGGGGGGTATATGCACGCAGATGGACTCGGAGCTGCCTTTGTGAAGGATGTTTTGCCCGAAATCCTGAATGTTAGAGCGTGTGGAGATAACAGATGGGGGGTGGCTCATGAGTTCGGTCATGTAAATCAGACTCATCCGGGCATGATGTGGACTGGGACAACGGAAACAACTGTCAATATATTCTCGGCGTTGATGTACCTGGATTTCAGTTCCAGTTTCTCTCGTATGGAACATCAGTGGTGCTCGACACTTGAGGGGCATCGTATGCGTGGCGCGTGTTTTGATAATTTCGTCAACAGCGCATTGGTGAATCGTGAGTTGTGGCAGTATCACCGAGGCTCTGATGACGATGCTCGTGCCCTAGGTAAAAAATGCGGTGATAGCCTGGTATTGCTTTGCCCTTTCTGGCAGATGTATCTGTACAATACGCTGGCTCGGGGTAATGAATTGTTCTACCCGCGTGTTTTCAAGAGCGTGCGCGATACGGATGAGCGCTCAATGCCTGCAGGCGAATTGCGTATGAAATATCTGGATCGTTGCTGCGATGCCGCGAAACTGGATTTTTCTGACTACTTTCTGGAAACGGGGATGCTGGCTGTGATGAATCGTTATGTGGACGATTATTATTCCAGCTGGATGACCATCACAGAGGATATGTGCCGCAACGCGTTGAAACATGCCCGCCAGTATCCCAAGCCTGATACACAGACAATGTTCTACATCACCACAAACACGGTGCATATTTACCGTGACCGTATGCCGGTCGTGCCGAGTCCGGGGTATATTCCGAAGTTCAGCCTGGAATACGGTAAAAGCTTTGTTATACCGGCGGACCGCTGGGCTAATGCCGTAGCATTTGAGGTATACAACAAAAAGAAACTTATTCGCATTTGTCTACGAGGCCTCGGGCATAAAGACAATTCTTCCACCACTGTCATTATCCCGGAGGGGGCGACCGCCGTTGTAGCAGTGCAGTGGGATGGTACTCGGTATACAATCTATTCAAAGACCGGCGAGAAAATCGATGGGAAACCAGATTCCTGGCCCGGTCCTGGTACTCGCTCTGCTTATATCTCTCAACAAAAAAGTCGGAAAAAGTAATCCGCGTGGGAGCGGAGTTATCGCTGGCTCATTTAGAAATGCAGGGGCCTATCAGCAGGCAAGCTGCTGGTGAGTGCGGAGGAACGCGTTGAGTTCATCGAGCATGCGCTGCTGGGTGGGGCAGATACGCTGGCGGGCACCCAGGAGTTTGCTGCACGTTTCTACCCCGGCAAATTCGTAGGTGGTGAGCCCCAGGCGGCGGAGCTGCTCCAGGTGTTGCTCCAGTTCGTTGAAGAAGAAGAGGGGAAGGGGGCTTTGCAGGGCCATGGCTCGCAAATCGACTACCACCGGAGGAGTCTGGATTCGCAGGTGTTCGGCAATGCGCGGCAGACCGGCCTGGCAGAGCATGTTCTTAATGCGCTGGAAGAGGTATTCCAGCGGCACTGCGTGCAACGGGCAGCTTTCTTCCAGATACAGCAGGATAGCCTTGGCGATTTCCTCTCGGAAAGGCAGACGTACTCCGGCTGCATCAGCTGCCTGTTGCAGCACGGACTCCAGCCATTCCCTGTCGTAGTCGGAAATGACGCAGTGCCCGGTCTGCAGCAGTGGCCGTTTGTTCTTGAAGGCTATCATTATTCGAGGTCGAGTTTGCGCTGCAGCGGATCCTGCACGGTTTTGATTTCCATGCGCCGTACCAGTTCGATGAATTCATCCACTGTGCGGAACTGGCGGTATACGGATACATAGCGGATATAGGCCACCGGGTCAATGGTCTGCAGCTTCTCAATCACCTTCATGCCGATGACGGAGGAGGGAACCTCTCGCTGGTGGTCGCGGTGCAAGTCTGCCACAATCTCATCTACGGCAATGTCCAGCTGATCCATGCTCACTGGGCGCTTCTCACAGGCCTTTACCATGCCGCGTAGTATCTTTTCGCGGTTCAGCGCTTCGTGCAGGTTGTCGCGTTTCACCACGCGCAGTTCTGTGCGCTCAATCTGCTCATAGGTGGTATAGCGGTAGCTGCAGCGCAGACATTCTCGACGCCGCCGTATGCACGTGCCGTCTTTCGACATGCGCGAGTCGATTACCTTGTCATCCATGTATCCGCACTGTATGCATCGCATGCCCCCTACATTATCACAATTTCTTGTACCGTCAAGCGCGAAATGGTGCCATATATGGAATATCAAGGCTTTAGCTCGCCGGGAAAATCTTCGCTTTTCCGTAGCATTTGCCCACATGGTCGAAAAAATAAGAAAAATTAGAAAAGTTCTAAAATAAATATTGACATACTAAAACGGTAGTGTTATAGTGAGCCCGTTCCCGGGCTACCGGGTAACCCATAACACGACACAACAACACAACACGAAACACACACGACTATGAAGAAGTATCAGTGCACTATCTGTGGCGAAGTAATCGAGAGCGAGACCATGCCGGAAGTCTGCCCCGTATGCGGGGTGGATACCTTCATCGAGCTGGATGAAGCCGCAGAGAAGGTATATGCCGATGAACACCGCGTAGGTGTAGCCAAGGGGCTGGACGAGGTGGTGGTTCAGGGGCTGCGCGACCATTTCACTGGCGAATGCTGCGAGGTAGGCATGTACCTGGCCATGAGCCGTCAGGCCGAGCGCGAAGGCTATCCCGAGGTAGCCGAGGCTTTCCGCCGCTATGCCTTCGAGGAAGCTGAGCACGCAGCCAAGTTTGCCGAATTGCTGGGTGAAGTGCTGACCGACAGTACGGAGAAGAACGTATCCATGCGTGCCGATGCCGAGTTCGGCGCATGCAACAGCAAGCTGGCCATTGCCAAGCGCGCCAAGGAGCTGGGCTACGATGCCATCCACGACACTGTACACGAGATGTGCAAGGACGAGGCTCGTCACGGCAAGGGCTTCGATGGTCTCCTGAAGCGCTACTTCGGTAAGTAAGATTTTCAATCAAGCAAGTGCAATACGTCAATCCGGTGGGGCAGTTTCTGCTCTGCCGGATTTTTCGTATTGAGATTTCTACCGTATCGTTGGACATCGAGAGGTAACGTGATGGCCTTGACTTGGCAGTGAGAGTCTGCTATGATGCGCGCGCTTTATGAATTACCTGGAAATCATACTGATAGCACTTGCTCTGGCGGTGGATGCAACCGTTTACGCTTTTTCATACGGACTGGTGCTGCGGCAGAAGCGTGGGCGCGCGGCATTGTGGCTGGCGCTGACAGTAGGGGCTTTCCAGGCAGGTATGCCTTTGTTCGGGTTCTGGGGGGGGGAGAGTCTGCGTGTTCTCGTGAGCAGTTGGGCTCCCTGGCTGGTGCTGCTAGTCTTTACCATACTGGGAGGCAGCATTGTCTACAAAGCCTGGACAGAGGTGGAGGAAGAGAGCGTATCATCCACGGTACTGGGAATCTGGGGGCTTTTCCTGGTGGGGGTGGCTACCAGTATCGATGCCCTGGCCGTGGGAGCCTGCATGGCATTGGGGAACATTGGTGGCCCGGAAATGCGGCTTGGCGAAGCGGTGGGGATTATCGGCGGTGTGACCTTTGCTTGTGCGTTGACCTCTTTTCACAGTGCACAGCTGCTGCACCACCTGCCTACCCGGTGGCTTGAAACGGCTGCCGGCGTGTTGCTGCTGGGGCTGGGGATTCAGGCGGTGTGCTGAATTGTTTTTCAGAGTCCTGCTTCAGCCAGGATTTGCAGAATCTGTTCTTTGGGGCGTTGCGGCCAGAGTTTGTTGGCAATGGGGCTGGCTGGTGAGGGGTGCAACATGGTTCCAAGGGTGAATTTCATGTGGGGCAGACTTGCTGCAGCTATTTCCAATTGCTTGAGCGCATAGCCTCCTACGCCGATAAGGACACGGGGCTTCAGGATTTCAATGAGCCGTACAAGGTGCCGCTGGCAGGCTGCGTCCAGTGCTTCCACCTGTGCTTTGGGTAATTGAGTGGGGGTGATATTGGCTCCACTTTCTCCCATCCAGATAAGTGGGCAGTAATTAGCGACATAGGCGTGCTTGAAGAAAGATTCAGCTGTTCCGTACATGTCTTCGAACAGCCCCCAGAGACGGCGCCCGCTCACCTCGGAACGCGGACAGGAAAAGCCCTGAACCGGGCGCTTCGGATGCGTTTTTTCCGGTTGCCCGACAGAGGCCATGATTCCCATCCACAGGGTGACTGCTGCAATTTCACCGAAAGGGACGCCGGTTTGTGCCATGCCGAAAGGCCCGGGATTCATACCAAGATACAACACATCTTTCTGCCCGGTACCGAACTTGCGGATGTAGGCTTCGTGTCCCTCCCAGGCATAATCGAGCGGATTATAAGTGTATGCCACAGGGGCGGCAAACTCCAGAGCATCCACTTCGGCGCTTAATTGGCGGGCGGCGGCAATGAGCTGTTCTATCTGCATGCGGAGTTTATAACATAAAGCTTCAGGAAATTCAAACCTCATTCTGTGTCTGGTCAGGGCAAATTTCAATGGCTCGGAATCTTTCGTCAATTGTCAATCATTTTGCGTTGTGTCTGTATGTTAAATACAGCTTGAAAAAGCGGGTGGGGTCGGGTAGAATGCCCGGCGTGAAAGTCATAGCCATAGCGAACCAGAAAGGCGGCGTCGGTAAAACGACCACAGCGGTCAACCTGTCTGCTGCACTGGCAGCCCGCGGTAAGCGCGTGCTGCTTATCGATATGGATTCCCAGGCCAATGCCAGCACCATGCTGGGCGTGGAGGTGGAGAGCGATGCCAGCCTGTACCCGGCTTTGATTGGGGAAACTCTGCTGGAGGATTTGATTCGCCCCACGAAGCGTCGCAATCTTGCCATCATTCCTGCACATGTGGATTTGTCTGGTGTGGAGGTGGAGCTGACGCAGAGCGATTCTCACCTGACCTGCATGTATGATGCCATGGCCGGGCTGCGCCAGAACCCGTATTATGATTACGTTTTTCTGGATACGCCCCCCTCACTGGGCGTGCTGATGACATCCGCGCTTTGTGCCTGTGATGAGGTGATTACTCCTATGCAGTGCGAGTTCCTGAGTCTTGAAGGGCTTTCCAAGATTTTGTTCGTGATGGACCAGATTCGTGAGAACGGTGTTAACTCCCGCCTGACTCACGAGGGTATCATCATGACCATGTACAACAACACAAAGCTGGCCAATGAGGTGATTCGCCAGGTTCAGCAGGTGCTGCCGGATAAGATGTACAAAAACTACATTCCCCGTTCGGTGCGCGTGGCTGAATCTCCCAGTTTCGGTCGCACCATCATGGAGCATGACCGCTTTGGTGCGGCCTCCATGGCCTATCAGGCGGTAGCTCGTGAGTTTATTGCACGTCACCGTTGAGTTTCCTGTTCCATGCTGAGCTGGCTTTTTCCTTCCACCTGTGAACTTTGTGGTGAGGAAGGGGAGTATACTATCTGTTCAGAATGTCTGCGTAGTCTGCCGAGAATCCCGGCTCCCATCTGTCTGCATTGCGGGGCTCCTACCGCCGGGCAGCAGACGGATCCTGAGCGGTGCAAGAATTGCGCCGGGCAACCGCGTTCCTTTACCATTGCCCGTCAGGCTTTGAGGCAGACAGACGAGGTGATGAAGCTGATTTACCAGTTCAAATACCACAGGGCAGTGCATCTGGCACGCCCGCTGGCCTTGCTGCTCAATGAGCTGTGGGAGAGGACTCCGCGGCTGCGGGAGGAAAAAGGATGGGTGCTGGTACCCGTACCGGTCACTTCTGCTAAATTGTATACACGCGGTTACAACCAGGCTGGTGAGCTGGCGCGTCAACTGGCACGGATGCGCCGCTTGCGGGTTATGGACCTTCTGGAGCGTTGTGAAACTGGCGTTATCAGTCAGACCCGCCTGACTGCCACGGCCCGCCGATTGAATGCCATGCGTGCCTACCGTGGTAAGAAACCCGTTTTCCGGATGTTTCCCCCGGTGTATCCGTCCCGCATTGTGTTGGTGGATGATGTGTTCACCACCGGTGCCACGGTGCGAGCATGTGCGGCTCAATTAAGGAAGTTGCCGGGAGTTAAGGAAGTGGTGGCTCTTTCGGTGGTGCGTATCGGCGTGTGAATGGCGCCGGATACGGGAAAGATACTTAAAGGAATTCCCGTGGTGCTGTAGCGGGCAGGGCATACATGAAGCGGGCCCCGTAGAACTTCTGCACAACACGGGAATCCAGAATGGTGACCAGTCCTGTATCTGACTTAGAGCGGATGAGACGCCCTACTCCCTGGCGGAATTTCAGTACGGCTTCCGGCAGGGAATAATCACGGAAAGCATTACCCCCGTGGGCGGTGATGTCTTCAATGCGCGCTTCGACCAGCGGATTTCCGGGCGATTCAAAGGGAATTTTGGTGACAATGACGTTGGAAAGAGCCTCGCCGGGCACGTCTACACCTGTCCAGAAGCTGTCCGTGCCGAAAAGTACGCTGCCGATATTTTCGCGGAAACTGTGTACCATCTGACTTCTGTTCATATCGTCTCCCTGTACCAGGAGGGGCCAGCCTCTTTCCTGGCAGAAAGGCCGCAGACGCACAGCCATGGCGCGCATGAGATTGTAACTGGTAAACAGCACAAAGGCTCGCCCCTGGGATTCATCCAGGGAGCGCATAATCCAGTCTGCCAGGGCGGGCTGGTAATCATCGTCCTCGCTTGCGGGCGGGGGCGGGGGCATGCTGCGCGCTACGATGATGCGCATTTGTTTCTCGAAGTCGAACGGACTGCCGATTTGCAGCGCACGGGCGCTTTCTGCGCCCACTCGTCCGGCAAAGTATCCCATGCCCCGTTCGCCTGTGGAAAGGGTAGCACTGGTGCAGATGCAGCTCCTGCCTGCCTCGAAGAGTTTTTCGCGCAGCACCGGGGCCACATTGATGAGAGCACCGCGCATGGATGTGAACTGGCCTTCCTGCCCATGGCTTTCCACCCAGTATACGGTGGTATCTGCATGGGTGAGCTTCACCATTTCCGTAGCTGCTTCATCATAAGCCAGAATGCGGGCTGCCGTATCCAGTAGTTCGGCTTTGGCCAGCTCGTTGTCTTCAATCTGGGCTGCCATATCCTTTATTTCCGCAAAGAGCTGTCGAAGTACGGGAGAAAGCAGGTTCTCAGTCCATTCCGGATGCCGCAGTCTCACAGTGCCGTGGTGTGCTTCCAGTTGGCAATCTGCACGCGCTGCTGTAAAGAACTCGCCCACGGCTGCCTGGGCTTCTTCAATGAGCTGCAGCACGGTCGGAGAGGCATTGTGGCGCATGCTGCCTTTGTGGGTGGACGGGTTATAGAGACGCAATAATTCGTATTTGATTTCAGCCTCGTTAAGAGAGAGCCCCAGTTGGTTTGCGGCCACATTTTCAATGGTGTGCGCTTCATCCAGAATAATGAAATCGTTCGGGAAGATGAATCCGGGTGCTCCATCTGGTTCTTCAGCCATCATTTCATCTGCCAGGGAAAGCAAACCGAAGAACAGGGTATGATTGAGTACCACCACCTGGGCTTCCTGCACCCGGCGGCGGGCTGCCTGGTAGGGGCAGTCGTAGCCACAATTGCGAGGAGTGCATACATGATTTTCGCTGCAGACCTGTGCCCAGACCTTGGGGGAAATATTGAGCTCCGGTGGCAATTCTGCCAGGGAACCTTCCCCACAGTCCTTGGACCAGGCCAGCAGGTCATATAATTGCCTGGTTTCGGCTTGGTTGAACAGGTCATCTGCTTGTTCCATGGCGCGGCGCAAGCGTGTGCGGCACAGATAGTTGGCACGCCCTTTGAGCAATGCCGCAGAGAAATGGCAGTTCAGGGCCTTGGAAACCGTGGGAATGTCTTTGTGGAAAAGCTGTTCCTGCAGGTTGATGGTATGGGTGGAGATGACCGCTTTGCGACCGTGGTCCAGCGCGTAGCGTATGGCGGGAATCAGGTACGCCAGGGATTTACCCACCCCTGTGCCGGCTTCTGCCAGTAGGGCGGATTCGTTTTCCAGCGTTTCAGCCACGGCAACGGCCATCTGCTGCTGCTCCGGTCGGAACTCAAAGCCCCTGGCGTGCGAGAGCAAGCCGGTTTCGCAGAAATCGTGCAGGGTCTGTTCACTCAGCAGCCCCATGGAGTGTGGCCGGTTTAGTGCAGGATGCGGTCCCCTGTGGAGGGAAGACGGAGATAGAGCGGCAGGTTCGGGAAGAAGGTGCGCAGGGTGTTTACGTCGGTGTTGCCATCGATGAAATACCACTTGTTGAGCACCGTGCCACGGGGTTGGGATTTATCAGTAATCACCTCATCACGAACGGCAAAAATATAACTGCGGCGCTCCATTCGGGTACGTTTGCCGTTGGCAGCCGGGGCACTGATGACCAGCGTCGTAGGGAGTACAACTACGCGGCTGCGTTCTTGTGTGTTGCCGATTTGCTCTGCGCGCACGCGTCCTGTTGTATCCTTGCGGACCTGGCTTACCGTCGCCATGGGGGGTGTCACGACATATTCAGCCGTGGCTTCACCCACGCTATAGCTTTCCACGGTGAGCCCGCTTTTCTTCATTTCTTCGCCCATGCGGGCGTATTTGGCACGCAACGCTTTGTCATTTGCCGCCATTCGGGCTTTGGCCTCTACCACGGTTTCGCGGTCCAGCCCCTGCACACGGCGGGCTCGTGCAATTTCGGCTTCACGTGTGTAGGATGTGAGGCGGTCGGCATAAGTGCGGCGCAGCGGGGGATACATGGAATCCACCGCCCAGCTCATATCGCAGTTACGCACAGCGGCGCCATACTGCTGAGCCGCTTCGCGGGCAGAGGTAGCGGCATCGCTGGCAGCCTGGCACACACTCATCACGGCCATGGTAGCGGCAAACAGGGAGAAACTCTTCATGTTTCACATGTTACCACAGCCCGGCACAGCGGTGCAAGCAGGAATGCTGTTCTAAAAATGATGATAACTGTTATATCGGCTTGACACTGCGGGAAGAAGTGGTAAACTTCCCTTGCTTCCGGTGTTGTCCGGGGCGTTTTTGTCATTGCACTACCCCAGCGAAGATTACGTTGCAGCTTTGCACGAGATGTTACAATGAATCGTCTGTCGTGAGACAGAAAACAGTAAGGCATATTAAATAATAGAACTGTATGAAAAATAATCTGAAAATCTACACTGATGAAGTGGATGAATTAGCACAGAAACAGATTGCAAAACTGCTGGCTCAACCGGCATTTGCAGACGCGAAGGTGCGTATCATGCCCGATGTGCATGCCGGTAAAGGCTGTGTAATCGGTTTTACGGCAGATTTGGGTGACAAGGTAATTCCCAACATCGTTGGCGTGGATATCGGCTGCGGTATGCTTACCGTAAATCTTGGTAAGCAGAAGCCTGATTTTGCTGCGCTGGATGATATCATGCACCGCAATATTCCGAGCGGTATGTATGTGCATGGTGAGCCGGTGGAGGTATTTGATGCCATCGATGCTTTGCATTGTCTGCCTGAGCTGGAGCGAGTGAAGCGTCTGCTCTGCTCACTGGGTACACTGGGTGGTGGTAACCACTTTGTGGAGGTGGATGCCGATACGCAGGGAAACTACTACCTGATTATCCATTCCGGCTCACGTAACCTGGGTAAGCAGGTCTGCGATATCTACCAGCAGGAGGCAATCGACCGCCATGCCGGCTGCGCCGACCGCGCGGAACGCGAGGCTGCCATGATTGCCGAATTGAAAGCGCAGGGTCGCCAGAAGGAGATAGCCGCAGCTATCAAGGCTCAGCGCGCTGCGTGGAATGCGGCTCAGCCGGATATCCCCGCCGATCTCTGCTACCTGGAAGGTGAGGCACGCGAGCGTTACCTGCACGATATGCGTATCTGCCAGCAGTTTGCCCTGCGCAACCGCGAGGTGATGGCCGATATCATTGTGCACCGTCTCGGGCTGGAGGTGCAGGATATGTTTCACACCACGCATAACTACATCGACCTCGACAGCAACATCGTGCGCAAGGGGGCTATCTCTGCCCGCGCGGGTGAGAAGCTGCTCATCCCCATTAACATGCGCGATGGCTGCATCTACGGTGTCGGTAAGGGAAACGACGACTGGAACCAGTCTGCGCCGCATGGTGCTGGGCGTCTCATGAGCCGCTCCCAGGCATTCCGCCAGCTTTCGCTGGATGAGTTTGAAGCCCAGATGCAGGGTATCTATACCACTTCCGTGACCGCCCGTACGCTGGATGAATCCCCCATGGCCTATAAAGGTATGGACGCTATCCTGAAGCATATCGGCCCCACGGTCGATGTGGTGGATATTTTCAAGCCGCTGTATAACTTCAAGGCCGAGGAAGCAGAGCCTTCCTTCAAAAAGAAAAAGTAATGACTATTCTGTGGCAGAGCTTCCTGCTTCCTGGAGGGGGCTCTGCCATTGGCGGTTAGGGGTGGAGAATGATATCCATCCCGGAGGCTCGGGATTATTTGCGTCTGCGACGAGTAACTACAGCAGCCATGGCCAGGAGCGCCAATGCGGATGTGGAGGATTCCGGCAGACGTGCCGTATCGAACACAAGGGTGTATGTTTGAGCTGTGTCTGCGTATTGCTGCAGCAGGGAACCGGTGATGATGCAGTCCTTGTTATTGTAGAATTGCGCCTGGAATACGCAGTCGTCTGTGAGGTTCAGAGCCTCGAAACTGACGATAATAGAATCGTAGAGCAGAGGCTCCGTCACGTTATCCAGCATAAATGTCAGCAGGCTGCCAGATATGGAGAAATTGCTCAGGAGATTCGTGCTGAGTAACAGTGTGCTTCCCTCGCACTTTCCATCATCGTTCAGGGTGAGACTCATGGAGGAGTCTGTGAGAGTAAGGGATGAAATGCTGGTATCCATCTGGCAGTCTGCGAACAGAACTACCTGATTCAGATGGAGGGATACTCCATCGCACTCAGCAGAGAAATGAGTGTTACTCAATGTGGAGGTACCATCGCCGGTAATGGAAACAGAATTGGCATCTCTGGAGATGGAGACGTGATTCAGTTTGCCCTTCTGCAGCGAATCTGCTGCTCTGAGACAAAGCGCATCTGCCGCGCCGAGCAGAAGCTTGCCCGTGCTTAGCTCAATGTTGCCATGGAATTGGCTCCAGTCACCAGACGCACGGAAGGAGGCATCGTCAGTCCCTAAATCAATCACCATTGTACCGGCACCGTGGATATCTCCTGAGTATGAGTTTTCTACGGTTACCCCGGCGTGATAGGCAACACGAAGAGTTGCGCCGTCCTCCAGCAGAGTGGCACCATGGTGGCCATAATATTGTGCAATTTCGGCGGTGTTTTCAAGCTCGTATCCACCTTCTATATATTCTTGTGCATGGTATACGCCCTCGCGCATGAGGTAGGTGCCACCTTCATGCACGGTTACATTGCCCGTGAGGCGGGCATGGCTGTCCAGTTCAAAAGTCGCGCCTTTTTCTACCTGTATATTCATGGTGGCATCTGCGTAATGCCAGTCATTTTCGTTTGTGTAGCGGTAGGATACATCCTCTCCGGCAACCGAGCCGTTGGCGTGCACCGTCAAGGTACCAGAGAGGGAAACATGACCACCGGCAACCGTCAGACCACTGTTGCTGTTCAGGAGTTGGGTGTGGATGCTGTTCAGTTCCCACCTATCTGTTCCTTCGTAGATGATGCGGAGGGAGCCAGTAGCCGAATCGGCGAATGAACCCAGATAGTTGCCGCCCTCTGAGAAATACAAGGAGGTGTGCCCCTGGCTGTTGGTGAGAATGCTGTCCTGGGTGAGGGCGTGTATGGAAAAGTGAGCGTTTTCCCTCCATTCCTGGCATCCGTTGAAATCGAGAATGCTGCCGCCATTTCCGGAGGTGAAGTCAGCGGCAATCTGCCCGATGCCATTTAATACGACACGACTGCCCGTGCTGGCTAGAACCTTGTATGCAGCGTAGCCCTTCTGCTGGTTCAGGGTAGTGGTTCCGGTGCCACCCAGATTCAGGAAAATTTCATTCTTACCTTCACCTGCCAGAATCATGTGACCGTCGCCAACCTTACGCCACTCGCGCATGTGGTCTGCATTGCTGTTGGTCAATTCCACGGTAACACATACATTAGCATCAACCACATAACCAGCTGTATCAAGTTTGGAACCGTTGGCTGATGTCAGCTTGAAATCGGCCTCCGCTGCGGACCTGCTGAATTGGATGTATCCGATACCTGTGTCGATATCCTCATTGATGTTGATGGTATAGGTGGCAGAATCGGCAGCATTCAGCACCATGTTTTCTGTAAGATACAGGTCTGCGTAATCGAGCTCGCCGGCGGCTGCGTTTTTGCTTGCGTTCAGATAATCACTTCCGTAGGTATACCAGGTGTCGGATTCTTTCAGGGTTGAGAGTGATTTCCAGGTGTGGTACCCCTCCGCCAGAATTGTAAATTCTGCTGTTTTCTTTTCGCGGCTGTCGCTCAGGATGGCGTAATGGGGAGTAGCGGAAACTCCGTTGCTGTCGGTAATGGCTTCGCCTTCCGTGGAGGATCGGCTAAGGTTTAAGGTGTGGTCTGTAGTCAGGTTTGCCCGCTGGTCGAAGTTTGCCATTGTTTCTACGGTCCAGACAGGAGCGGCGGTTGCCTGGTTGATACCCTTGTCTCTGTCTGATGTCTGGTTAACGCCCAGAAATTCGTAGCGATTTTCCTGGCTGTTCCATATAAAGACGGGTGAGCCTGAATCGCCTGAGTAATCCAGTGCGGGCAGGGGGTCTGCTGTCGAGATGCCGGCATTTCCCCAGCTGTCCACCGTTGTCTGGATGATGAAGCTGTCGTCGGTGCATCCATTGCTGTCCTGGCTGCCGAAGTTCTCACTCCAGGCACCATACGCCGTGGTGCTCATGATGCTGCCATCAATGCTCTGGCTCCACCAGTGAACCAGCGTGGATGTACCTGTGGCTGATATCTTATAACGGTCGCCGGCACCGGCACTGTACAAGAGTGCATCATTCAGGCTGGTTTCGTAGTTGTACACCGTTGCGGGGGTGACATCCGTCACAATTTTGCTCAGGCGCATGAGCTTGTAATCCGCCTCCGGGTGCAGACAGAATGTATCAGAACTTCCGTATTCGATGCATTGGTATTGGATGGCGTGTTCGGTTCCGATATCCCGGGTACTGAAAGTCGGGCTCTGGACGCGCCATGTTTCGTCGCTTCCTCTGAGGTGCCATGCACTGGCAAGAAATCCATATCCCACAGCTGCAGCATTTCCTTTGTCTGCTACGCAGTGGAAGTCAATCATGGGCTGGTTCAGCGTGTAAGATTCCTGTCCTCCCGCATAGCTGATGGTAACACCATTTTTGTTGAGCTCACGTTGCAGCGCATTAGTTTCCGATGTGCTGAAACGTCCTTTATTTTGTCCGAAGTCTGTGTAGGTGAGCAAATCTACATCGCTATGTAATAAGGCTCCCTGGGTCAGGGGGGAAAGGGCAAGTAGGAGAAGCGCAATCGGAAGGTGTAATTTCATATGATGCTTTGTATGCTATCAAATCAACAGCATCCTAACAAGCCCGGAACGCGTGTGTGAATCAGTAAGTTTTTTGGAGCAGCGGCGCATCATGCAATCGTGCTGATTACAGCATAGCTGCAGCAGCATCCAGTTTCTTGGCGGAGGCACGGCCTTTGGCGGCGAGGGCAGGGGCAAAGAGGGAGAGCCGGAACTCGGCTACCATGAAACCGTAGGCAAGCCAGGCGGGGGAATCGGTGTGGCGGTCGTATTCGGCAAAGAAGCGCGGGGATACGGCAGCGTTGAGGGCAGCGATGCGTTCCAGTTCCTTTGCGGCGGGTTGCTGGGCAATGCGTTTGATGCGTTCCTGCAGACCACGGAGGAAGCGGGAGTAATCTGTCAGCTGGGCCGGTTCCGCAGAGGAAAGGAACCAGGGGCGGGTGAGCCATTGCCACTCGCGCTGCACGTCCTCAGCAATCTGGGCACCGAAACGATCGCGCCCGGCTACCAGGCAATACTGGCGCACGGCGGCATCGGTGGCGGCGAGCTGGTCCCAGAGTTTGGAGAGCGGGCCGGCGATGCGGTCGTACACCGTCTCGCGCATGCGGAGGCATGCGGCATCGAACTCCGCAGCGGTGCGGGGCAGCGGGGCAGCCAGGGCGGCATCCATGGCGGCGTACACGGTATCGTGCAGGTTGGTTTTCGGCATCTGGCCCACGGTGGTGAGCGCAAGCTTTGCCTCCATGCTTTTGATGGGGAGTTTCTTGCGGATGCTGTTGAGGAAATCGCCATGCTTGATGAGCGCCAGACGACGCACCGCGCGGCGGTGGTGCAGGGCAGCTTCCTCTGCCGTGGGAAACACATGCTGCTTCACCTGGTCTCCATCCTCGCGCAGGGCGGGGTAGCCGGTGCCGTTGCCTACCTCCACGGTGGCGGGCAGGTCGCCGCAGTCCCAACGGGTCATGGGGGTGGAGGAGAAAGAGCGGGCTGCCTTCTTGGCAAAGCGCTTTTCCTGATACTGCGCCAGCTTCTCGCGCAGCACATCGGCGTGGGTGCCCAGGGCTAACTCATTTTCCTTATCATCGCACACCCATATCTTGGTGATGAACTCCGGCGGCAGTTTGCCCATATCCACCTGGGAGGCATTGCAGAACTTATTGCTGCGACGCATGGCGAATTCGGCCAGCGCCTGGGCCAGCGGACGGTCCGGTTCGCGGTCGAACCAATCTTCCGCAAAGTCATCGGCCGCGGAGCTGATGGGCATGAGGAACATGCGCACATCCTTGGGCAGCGTGCGCAGCAGGATTTCGGCGCGGTCTGCCAGGTGCGCCGGTACACCCCACTCCGGCAGCCAGTCCGGGAAGTCGGCCAGCTGGTCGATGTGCACGCCGATGGTTACGCCATCGTCTGCCTCGCCGGGGGCGTGGTTATAATAAATATCGTACTTCTCGCCATCGTGCTCAATTTCGTCCGGATAGAGGTCGGCGCGCACTTCGTCCTCGCCGGGGTACACGCAGTCCTCATAGGGAACGCAGAGGAGTTTCGGGTTACGGGGTTCCATTTTATCCCGCCAGCGGCGCAGGGCTTTTTCGGAGCAGATTTCGGCAGGAATCACCGAATCGAAGAAACGGAACACGCCCTCCTGGCACCAGATGAGGTCGCGGCGGCGCAGCTTGGATTCCACCAGCCGCACGAGTTCGCGCATGTCGGCGAGATGTTTCAGGTAGGGGGCCCGGTCTTTCATCTCCTGCGCCATGATGCCATCGCGAATCATGATTTCGCGGGCGGCGGCAGGGTTGTAGCGGGCGTAGCTCACGCGGCGGCCATCAATGATGGTGAGACCTCCGCAGGTGACGCGCTCCTTGGCATGCACCTGTCCACTGGATTTATCCCAGGTAGCATCATAGGCGTGGTGGGCACAGAGTTGCGGAGCAATCTGCTCCACCCACTCGGGTTCCAGTACGGCGGCGCGGCGCATGTAAAGACGTGTGGTTTCCACCAGCTCAGCCCCCATGAGCCATTCAGCACGCTTCTTGCGTTTGAATAGCCCGGAGCCGGGGAAAATGGCAAAATCGCGCCCACCCGCACCGCGGTACACCTTGTCCTCCGGTCGCCAGAAGCCGATTTGCAGGGGCGCACCGGCTAGCAGTGCGCGATGAATCATATCGGGCGTGGCCTGCTTTGCTTCCTCTGGCAGGGCGGGGAGGCGCCAGCGCATGGTGTCCTGCAGAGCAGCGCCGAGGTCCTGCACTAGGTTGTGCCATTCGACCATGCGCAGGAAATTAATGTAGTTCTTCGTGCACCACTTGCGGAGCTGGTTGCGGCGCAGGTTGTTCCTCTCTTTGAACTCGAGCGATGCGCGCCAGAGTTTGAGCATGGAGAGGAAATCGCTTTCCTCGTTTTTCCACTGGGCGTGTGCCTGGTCAGCCTGTGCGGCAAATTCGGCGGGGCGCTCGCGCGGGTCCATGATACTGAGCCCGGCCACGATGACCAGCACCTCTGCCAGCGCCTTTTCATGCTCAGCTTCCAGCAGCATGCGCCCCAGTCGCGGGTCCAGCGGCAGGCGTGCCAGATTGCGTCCCGTGGGGGTGAGCTTCTTGTGGCGGTCGATGGCGCCGATTTCGCGAAGTGTCTTGTACCCTTCGTTCACCAGACGCGGGCTGGGTGGATCCGGCAGGGGGAACTCACCCAGCGGCGGCAATTTCAAATCGGCCATCCGCAGGATGACACCGGCCAGGGCGCTGCGTTTGATTTCCGGGTCGGTGAAGGCGTCTCGGTTCTCGAAATCCGTTTCGGAGTACAGGCGGATGCACACACCTTCGGTTACGCGGCCGCATCGGCCGGCGCGCTGGCGGGCACTGGCCTGGGAAATGGGCTCGACCTGCAGACGCTGAATCTGGCGTCCCGGCAGGTAGCGAGAGATACGCGCCTCGCCGCTGTCGATTACGTAGATAATGCCGGGGATGGTGAGGGAGGTTTCGGCCACATTGGTAGCCAGCACAATGCGGCGGCGCCCCTTGGACGGGTGGAAGATGCGCTGCTGCTCGGCCAGCCCCAGACGCGCAAAGAGGGGGAGGATATCGGTGTGCGGCAGGTTCATGCGCTCCAACTCGGCAGCGCAGTCACGGATTTCGCGCTCGCCCGGCAGGAAGACCAGCACGTCGCCCTTGGAATCATACTCCGACAGCCACTCCACCGCGCGACAGACGTGGTCGGGCTGCTCCTCCTCGCTGTGTCGCGGGGGCATGTAGTGCATGTCCACATGGTAGGTGCGACCTTCCACGTTGATGACCGGTGCTCCACCGAAGAATTCGGAGAAGGCGCCGGCATCCATGGTGGCGGAGGAGATGATGAGTTTGAGTTCCGGTCGGCGGGCTAGCAGAAGCTTCATGTAGCCCAGCAGAAAGTCGATATTCAGGCTGCGCTCGTGAGCCTCGTCTAAGATGATGGTGTGGTACTGCCGCAGGTCGCGGTCATCCTGTGTTTCGGCCAGCAGGATACCGTCCGTCATGAGTTTGAGCCTTGTATCGGCGCCCGTGCGGTCATCGAATCGCACCTGATAGCCCACGAAGCCGCCAAGCTCGCATCCCACTTCCTCGGCAATGCGGCGGGCCACCGCCACG
>DEPT01000056.1:0-48293 GCA_002358905.1 Akkermansiaceae bacterium UBA3385 | reverse complement strand
CACGGCTGCCAGTCGGCGGGGCTGGGTACACCCGAGCTTGCCGCGGCGCTTGCCGGCCACCTCCAGCGCAATCTTGGGCAGCTGAGTAGTCTTGCCGGAGCCGGTTTCACCCACCACCACGATAACCTGGTGCTTGCGCAGGGCTGCGGCAATCTCTTCGCGGTGGCGGGAGATGGGTAAATCCGGGTAGCGGAAGCGTGTGGGCTGGTCGCTCATGAATCAGAATTGCTGCACGGCTCCACCGGCCAGTCTTGATTTCTCTGCCAGGAATACCATGCGGTGGCCCACGATGCTGTCCTCCAAGGTGGGGCACCCGGGGGAGGTTCGTTCTCCACGCAGCAAGGCAATGAAATCGAGCACGATGCTGCGGTCACCTCCGCCGTGAGCATCGCCTTGCTGGAAATCGGAGATATCAAGCGTGCGCTCGGTATAGCCGCCGGGGGCATCCGGGTCAATCAGGCGCACATGGAAGCGCTCGCGTTCAAAATCGCCGTGGATTTCGCCGCGTGTGCCGGTCACGTGAATAATGCGGCGGGGCATGGTGGCTCCACCATTCATGGAGAAAGTGCCGGTGGCACCATCCCGGAAATGGATGAGCACGGACTGGTGGTCCACTATGTTGATATTGCAGCGGTAGACACAGCGGCTGAATGGATTATCCCCCCGACGCAGGATTTCCTCTTTCTCTGCATCCGATGCCGGATTGCTGTGTGTATCGTGCCACACGTTATTGGCCCAGCGCATGGGGTTCTCAATGTACAGGCGGCGGGCAGAGTAGGGGCATTCACGCTCCAGGGGACAATTGTTCAGGCAGTGCGTGCCGGCGCCTTCCGGAGCTTTTTCCTCCTTGAACTGCAGCACACTGCCAACGCTGGAGATGGTGACGGGGATGTTGTTGCCCATGAGCCAGGACATGATGTCCAGGTCATGGCTGCATTTGGAGAGTAGCATGCCCGAGCCACAGATTTCCTCGCGTGCATATTTGCCGCGCACGAAAGAAACGGACTCGTGCTGGTAGCCAACCTGGTTGACCATGTGAATGTTGATGACATCTCCGATGGTGCCCAAGGCGATCACGCGGCGAAGAGAACGGTAAAAGGGAGTGTAGCGCAGGACATGGCACACCATGACCTTGCGACCGGTTTCGCGTGCGCAGTCGATGAGAAGCTTGCCCTCTTCGTCGTTCAGCGCATAGGGCTTCTCAAGTAATAAATCATAGCCGTGGCGCAGCAGGGGCAGGGAGGTTGCCACATGCAGACGGTCCATGGTACAGTTGATGGCGGCATCGGCAAATCTCGGCACGGCCACCAGTTCCTCTACGGTAGTGAAGCAGTGTTCATCCGGCAGGTCGAACATGAGTTGTGCCTGTTTGATGCGCTCCGGGTTGATATCCACCACACCCACCACGTTGAGTAGTTCCGGATTCGTGAGTGCTACGGCGGAGTAAATGGAGGCGCGTCCGCCCATGCCCACAATAATTACGCTTATAGGGGTTGCTGCCGGTTCCTGTGCTTCGGTGCTCATGGTTTATTTACCCCAGCGGCGGGTGATGCCGCTGTAGGAATCGATGCGGCGGTCGCGGAAGAAGGGCCAGATGCGGCGGTGTGCTTCCAGTGCGGCCAGGTCTACATCGGCGTAAAGAATGGTGCGGTTCTCCACGGGCGCCTTGGCTACAATCTGGCCGCAGTAGTCGGCTACAAAACTCTGCCCCCAGAAGGTGGTCTCGCCTTCCACTCCACATCGGTTCACGGCACATACGTAGCAGCCATTGGCAACGGCGTGGCCTCGCTGCACAGTTTCCCAGGCGCAGTGCTGGGCGGTGTAAAGCTCTTCCTCCCCGGGAATCCAGCCAATGGCAGTGGGGTAGAACAGAATTTCTGCACCTTCCATGGCGGTGAGTCGGGCGGCCTCCGGGTACCACTGATCCCAGCAGATGAGCACGCCGATGCGGCCGAAGCGGGTCTCGAAGCACTTGTACCCCAGGTCGCCGGGAGTGAAGTAGAATTTTTCCTCGAATCCGGGGTCCTGGGGAATGTGCATCTTGCGGTACAGGCCGAGGAAGGTGCCATCGGCATCAATGACCCAGGCGGTGTTGTGGTAAAGCCCGGTGGCGCGCTTTTCGAATCCGGCGGCCACGATGACGATGCCCAGTTCCTTGGCGAGCTCGCAGAGCTCATCAGTCCACTTGCCGGGGATGGGGTCAGCTGTGTTGAAAAGTTCGCAATCCTGCGTGCGGCAGAAATACAGCGTGGTGCACATCTCCTGCGTGCATACAATCCGGGCACCTCCGGCAGCGGCTTCGCGAATGGCGAGCATCTGGCGGCGTTTGTTCTCGGCGGGGTCGGCTACAGCTTCCTGCTGAATCAGGGCAATCCTCGGCATGGGGCAGATTGTACCATATATCCGCGCGCGTTGCAAGTCTGTGTGCGCGAAATGCGGCATGGCTGCGTTTTTGCCCTTGATTTTTATGCGGGTGGGTGGTATGGTGCCGCGCATGGCTACAGATAAGAAGATCACGATGAAGACCAACAAGGGCGATATTAACCTCACGGTGTTCGCTTCCAAGACTCCCATGACCGCCGCCAGCTTCCTTAATCTGGCCAGCAAGGGGTTCTACAATGGTCTGACTTTCCACCGTGTGATTGCTGATTTCATGATTCAGGGAGGCGACCCTGAGGGCACCGGTTGCGGTGGCCCTGGCTACAAGTTTGATGACGAGTGTCGCCCTGACCTGAAGTTCACCAAGCCCGGCCTGCTGGCTATGGCTAATGCTGGTCGCACCTGGACCGGACAGGGCACCAACGGCTCCCAGTTCTTCATTACTCATGTTCCCACAGAGTGGCTGAACGGTAAGCATACCATTTTTGGTGAGGTGCTTTCCGATGCTGACCAGGATGTGGTGAATGCTGTTCGCCAGGGTGATAAGATTGTGAGCATCGAGATTCATGATGACTGCGCTGACCTCTTCGAGGAGCAGGCTCGCAATATTGAGCGCTGGAACAGCATGCTCAAGAAGTAAAAATCCTTAATCCTGCGCAGGCACCCCGATTCCGGCGGTGCCTGCGTTTCCTTTATATACTTTCCCCTGCTTATGGTATTTGCTGTTCAGGATCTGCATATTGAATTCGGCCCTCGTGTGCTGTTCGATTCTCTTTCCTTTGTGGTGGAGCAGGGGGACCGCATTGCTTTTGCCGGGCAGAATGGTGCTGGTAAGTCCACGCTCATGAAGTGCATTGTGGGCAGCATGGAGCCGGACCACGGCAAGGTGATGCTGCCGAAGCATACCCAGGTGGGCTATCTGCCGCAGGATGGTATTCATATCTCCGGCACACCGCTGTTGGACGAGGTGCTGGGTAGCGTGGGCAATATCGTGGAGCTGCAACAGATTGTAGATGACCTGTCTGCTGATTTGCAGAAGCTGGACGCCGCAACGCCGGAGTATAAGGATACGTTGGAAGAAATCGGTCGCCTGGAGCTGATTTTGCACGACCGGGATGCTACCCGTCTGCGACCGCGCACGGAGTCGATTCTGCGAGGCCTGGGTTTTGCTGATAAAGATTTTACACGCGATTGCGGGGAGTTCTCCGGAGGCTGGCAGATGCGAATTGCGCTGGCTAAACTGCTGCTGCAGGAGCCGGAAGTGCTACTGCTGGACGAACCGACCAATCACCTGGACTTGCAAAGCCAGCGTTGGCTGGAACAGAGTTTGCGGACGTATCGCGGGGCTATCTGCATTATTAGTCACGATGTGGCCTTGCTGGATAGTCTGGTGACCCGCACTATTGCCTTCCACCACGGCAGGGCTGAGGAATATGCCGGCAATTTCTCTTTCTACCTGAAGGAAAGCAAGGCCCGCAAGGAGATTCTGTTGCGCCAGGCTAAGGCTCAGCAGCGCGAGATTGCCAAGACACAGGAGTTCATAGACCGCTTCCGGGCCAAGGCCACCAAGGCTACTCAGGTGCAGAGCCGTATCAAACAGCTTGAGAAGGTGGAGCTTATTGAGGTGGAAGATGACGATGCTGTGATGAGTTTTCACTTTCCACCGCCTCCTCCCGGTGGTCACACGGTGGTGAAGCTGGAGAAGGCCTGTAAGGCCTACGGCCCCATTACGCTGCTGAATGGTTATGATTTCACCATGGAGAAGGGCGACCGCATTGCTATTGTGGGTGTGAACGGCAGCGGTAAATCCACTTTTACCCGCCTGATTTCCGGTACCGAGGCTCCGGATTCCGGTGTGTTTTCCTTCGGGCACCACACCCAGGTGGCCTTCTTCTCCCAGACTCACGCGGATGTGTTGAATAATGAGCAGACAGTGCTGGAGTGCGTGGAAGCGGCAGCCAGCCGTGAGACACGCCCCATGGTGCGCAACATCCTGGGCTGCTTCCTTTTCCGCGGGGATGATGTTTTCAAGAAAATCGGGGTGCTTTCCGGTGGTGAGCGTTCGCGCGTGGCTCTGGTCTGCATGTTGCTCAAGCCTGCTAACTTCCTGATTATGGACGAACCGACCAACCACCTCGATTTCCAGAGTCAGGATGTGTTGCAGCGGGCTTTGGCTGAGTATCCCGGCTCGTACTGTATTGTTTCGCACAATCGCCAGTTCCTGGACCCCATTGTGAACAAGGTGTTGGAGTTCCGTCCCGGCTATGCTCCGCGCCTGTTCTATGGTAATGTGAGCGCCTACCTGGAGACGGTGGAGTCTGAGGAGAAGCGCCTGAAAGCTGTTGCTTTGCAGCAGGGAGCTGCCACTCCGGTGGCTCAGGCGCAGAGCTCAAACCGCAAGGATGCGCGCCGTGCCCGCGAAATGGCTCGTCAGCAGCGTAATAAGATTCTTAAACCGCTTCAGCAGGAGCTCGAACAGGTTGAGTCTGATATTGCAATAAAGGATGAACGTAAGGAGGTTATCTCTGCAGAACTGGAAAATCCTGCTAATATGAGTGATAATCAGAAACTCATGGAACTTACTCAGGAATACCAGCAGCTGGAGCGGGAAAGCGAGACGCTTTATACACGATGGGAGGAGCTGAGCGAGGAGATTGAGCGTAAAACAGCCGAACTTGAGGCTGAACTTGGTGCTCTGAGTTGAGAAAAATTGTGTCATAATATTCAAAAAGTTGTTGGCGGAGTGTTGACAAGATGGAAAATGGGTGTATCATGCACACGCATTTTGCCAAACACTTGACAAAATGCGTAAAGGGTGGAGTATGCCCTTAATTCTATCCACTGTTATGTCGACGCCCAAAAAAGATTCAGTTAAGACTTCTGCTAAGAGTGCTGCCAAACCCGCTGCTAAAAAGGCTGCTTCCTCCACAGCCAAGGAAAAGCCTGTGAAGGCACCTAAGGCTGAAGTGAAGAAGCCTGCTGCAGTCAAGACGGATAAGAAGCCTGTCAGGAAAGTTGCATCGGAAGTAGAAGAGAAGGTGGTGCTTCCTGAGCCTGAAGTTTCCGTGCCTGTTTCCGAACCGGATGATTTTGATATCATGATGGGGCTTGCCCCTGCACCGAAGCCTGTTGAGGAGAAAGCCGAAGAAGATGAGGTGAAGGATAGTAAGTCCAAGAAGAGTAAGGATACCAAGGCTAAGGAGAAAAAGAGCAAACATTTCACGCCGCAGCTTTCTGCTGCAGAGATGAATGAATTTTTCCCGGATGATGCTACCCTGAAGGCTGCGTTCAAGTCTCTTCTTGCTATTGCAAAGAAGAATAACGGCTATGTGACTTCTGAGGATATTGAGAATTCTCTGCCGCCGGATGAAGCTGAGGATAACGACCAGGCTCGCCTTTTCGAGCGTCTCCATGAAGTGGGTGTGGAAGTTCGCGATGAGGAGGAGTATGCTGTTAAACCTCTTTCTGCAGATGAGCTTACTTCCAAGGATGGCCGCCTGGTAAACAGCCCGGTGGTGCAGGAGAAGATTAAGGAACTGATTCGTCAGGCTCAGGAGCAGGGCTACCTGACCTATGATGATATCAACGATGTGCTGCCGCACGATGTGATTGATCCTACGGATTACGAGGAAATCATGGAGCGTTTGCGTGGCATGCAGTTTGATATCATTGATGCCTCTGACGTGGATACTTACGGTGAACGCCAGCGCTTGAGCGAGACCGGCGAAGAGGATGAGGCTGAAAAGATGGAAGCCAAGCTTGATATCCTCGATGACCCGGTGCGTATGTACCTGAAACAAATGGGGCTCAAGGACCTGCTTTCCCGTCAGAAAGAAGTTGAAATTTCTCGTAAGATAGACCAGGCTGAGGAGGATTTGCAGCGTTACCTGCACCGTTTCGGTGTTGTGGCTATCTACTATTGTGACACCGCAGATAAGGTGCAGCATAATGAAGAACGCTTTGACCGCGTGGTGGTGGATAAGAATATCGACCGCCGTGACAAGTACCTGAAGGAACTGCCTCCCCTGGTAACTAAGGTGATGACGCATCATGCTGAGACTCAGGCTGCGTATGCTCGCCTGTGCTCTGCGCGCAAGCGTAAGAAGTCCGTGGCGGCTCCGCAGAAGGAGTTTGAGGAAAAGCTGGAACGCCTTTCCGGCCTGTATGCCGGTTTCTCGTTCAAGGGAAAGGTGTATGAGGATTTTGTAAAGGAACTGCGCGATTTGCGTGCTCGCATCAAGAAGGTGCTCCGTCAACGTGAAAGTGACCCGGAGAACCCCCTTTATCGCGATGCTTTGAAGGAGTTTGAAATGGAGCTCTGGATGCCGATACCTCAGTTCCTGGAGAATTACAAGCTCATGAGCCAGAGCATGAAGGATGCTGAGGCTGCCAAGCGCGAGATGATTGAGGCTAATCTTCGTCTGGTGATTTCCATTGCCAAGAAGTACACGAACCGAGGTCTTGCGTTCCTGGATTTGATTCAGGAGGGTAACATGGGCTTGATGAAGGCTGTGGAGAAGTTTGAGTACCGCCGTGGTTACAAGTTCTCTACTTATGCTACATGGTGGATTCGCCAGGCTATTACCCGTTCCATTGCAGACCAGGCTCGAACCATCCGTATACCTGTGCACATGATTGAGACGATTAACAAGCTCATGCGTGTGCAGAAGAAACTGGTGCAGGACTTTGGACGCGAACCTTCTCCGGAAGAAATTGCCCAGGCGTTGGCTGAGGAGCCGAATAAGGGTGTGGTGATGTCTGTGGAGAAGGTGCGCAGTGTGCTGAAGATGGCACAGCAGCCCATTTCCATGCAGCAGCCTGTGGGTGATTCTGATGATACCTCCTTCGGTGATTTCCTGGAGGATAAGAGTGCTGAAAATCCCATGGATGGAGCATCTTATAACTCATTGCGTGACAAGATTGGAGATGTTCTGAACACGTTGAATGCCCGTGAGCGTGCTGTGATTGAGCAGCGTTTCGGTCTGAAGGATGGTAATCCCCGTACTCTTGAAGAAGTGGGACGCCAGTTTAACGTGACCCGTGAACGTATTCGCCAGATTGAGGCGAAGGCACTGCGTAAGCTTCGTCATCCTACGCGTATCAGCAAAATCAGGGGATATCTGCCTGATTCGGCTGAGAGCTAAAAGAATGATATTCCGATTTTTTCACGGCGGTTCTCTGATAGGGGAACCGCCGTTTGCTGTCAAAAGATTGTAAAAATTGAAAAAGGACTCACTTTTAGAGTGACTTTTGCCATAGGATTTGGTAGTATGGTGGCACTTGCTATGAACGGCTTTACATCTCGCTCTGTACTCTTCTCTCTGGTAACTTCGGTCGTGCTGTCATTTGCTCCGCAGGCCGGGGCTCAGGATGCCGATGGTGCTTCCACTGCTGCTCAGGAGACGGCTCGTCGCCAGCAGTCGATGCGCGATGCTATGCAGAAGATTCAGGAGGCTCGCCTGGCATATACTGCAGGACGGTACAGTGAGGCTGTGGAGTGCTACCGAGAGGCACTTGCCGCGGTCTCTTCTGCTCCGGCATCTGAAAAGCAAGTGAAGTTTATCAAGGATAGTCTTGCAGATGCCCTTGTGGCTAAAGGTATGGATTATCGCAAGGTCGGGCGTACAGATGAAGCTGTGGAGTTCATGCAGGAGGCCTTGACGTTGTCGCCCGGGCATAAGTTTGCTGCTCATGAACTGGCGAAGACCCAGGACCCGGTGCGCACGAATCCTGCGCTGACGCCGCAGCATGTTGCCAATGTGGAGGAGGTGAATCGCTTGCTGACTCTGGCTTATGGATACTATGAGCTGGGGCAATATGATAAGGCTCTGGAAACGTTTGATTCTGTTCTGCGGGTTGATCGCTATAATTCTGCTGCTCAGCGAGGCAAGGAGGCTGTTCAGAAACGCCGCTCTCAATATATGGGCTCGGCGCACGCTTCGTATCGTGCCAAGGCGCTGAGCGATGTGGATAAAGGCTGGGATATTGATTCTTCTGTGAATGAATCTGTGGGTGTGATTGCGCTGACGGAGGCTGGTTCAGTGGTTCGCGAGGATGCAGAGACAGAGGATAAGATATCGGAAACGCTTAAGCAGATGGTGCTGCCCCAGATTGTTTTTGAGGATGCACCTATTAAAGATGTCATTGAGGCACTGCAGGGGCAGATTGGGCGATTCGAGGCGCAGGGCATCAGCGCTGGCCGCAAAATTAATCTTGTCACTAATTTCGGAGACCCCGGCTCTGAGGGATATAAGACAATTACGTCCCGTCTGGTGTCGCTGAATCTGAATGATATTTCGCTTTACGATTTGTTGAATGTACTGGATAAGCAGCTTGGTGTGACTCATTACGTCACTCCCTATGGTGTGGAACTTTCTTTCTCCGGGCGTGATTTCGGTCCCCTTGTGGAGCGAGTGTATACAGTCCCACCTCATTTCTTTGATTCTAAGTCTGAGGAGTCAGAGGATGAAGATGATGATTTTTCGTCTTCATCGCGAGTGGTGGTTAAGCGTGTGAATCCGGTGGTGGCACTCAAGGAAATGGGGGTATCGTTCCCGGAAGGGGCAAATGCTCGGTACGATGCTTCCACTCGTACTCTTACGGTGCGGAACACAGCCTACAACCAAGAGGAAATCGAGGAGCTTATTTCCATGCCGATTGAGACAGAACGTGCAGTAGTGCTGAATGTCGTCGCCATGGAGGTGAGTGAAAAAGATTTGAATGAACTGGGATTTGAATGGATGTTCAATTTCAGCCTTGCTCCGAAAGCTCTGTATGGGGCTGGTGTGAAGGATGTTCTCTTGTCTGATGTGGCGGCCGTGCCCACGGTGGATGTGGGTGTGAATCTCCCGTCGAACTCCTATTCTGCAACAGAGGGGCTTCGTTCTGGCTCCAGTGTGTTGTCTGCCGACAATATTGAAAGCCTTATCAGTAAGGGGAAGGCCGGCTTGTATGACGGCGGTGCGAAGGCACCGGGCATCTTCTCTTTCCGAGGGGTGTGGAATTCTGGCGATGTAACCATGATTATGCGAGGTGCTGCTCAGAAAAAGGGAGCAGATATCATGACGAATCCGCGTATCGTCATGAGCCCGGGGCGTGATGAGCAGGTTGTGTTTGCTAATGTGAATGAAATGTTCTACCCGGAGACGTATGCTGAACCTCAGATTTCCACTACTTCGTTCAATCTGGGTTCGATATCGAATTCCTCTGGTACGAATAGCTCCAGCAGTCGCGATGTGTATGGCCAGGCAACAATTGCTGCTCCTGCTCATCCCGAGGCATTTGTCCGCTTCGGAACGAATGAGGATTCCGTAGGCGGTGTAGGTTCTGTGGTTCAGGTACACAGCGCTTCCGTGGCTCCTGACGGTCAGCATGTGACCCTCGCCTTAACCGTGACGATTAATGAGTTTGAAGGGTTTGTGAACTGGGGTACGCCCATCGAATCGTTCCTTATGACGGAAAGTTCGACTTCGTCCACAAGAATCAGACTTTCCGATAACCTCATTCTCAAGCCTGTATTCAAGCGCCGTATGCAAAATACGAAGTTGACGGTTGGTTCCGGCGCTGTTGTCGTGATGGGTGGCCTTAAAGAGGCTCGTGCGGTTAAATATGAGGATAAATTGCCCGTTCTGGGGGATTTGCCCCTTGTAGGTCGTTTGTTCCGCTCAGAGGGTGAGGAAAAGGTTCGCAAGGCATTTCTGATGTTTGTGAAAGTGGATGTTGTGGATCCCACGGGCCGCAGCATCGGAACCGGTGAACGTCCATCGGATGTCATCGATTAATAACGAATAAATCATGGTTCATAAAGACGATAAATACGGAGACGAGGAAGAAAACCTGACGCAGGTTCGCAGTATCATTAAGCATCTAAATGAAGATAAACCTGCCCAGGAGCGCTCGCGCGAAGTTGTGGTGCGGGCGGACGGCTCAAAGGTGGTGAAGGTCACCAAGAAACGCCGGGTTATGCTCACCTCGGCAGATGTACGTCGAAAGAACCGAAAGCAAATTCTCTGTCTGCTTATCATTTGTTTCTTCCTTGCTCTGGCATGCGGTGCCTTTGTGTTCTTCCGTATGTCAACGATGTCCAGTTCTGCTTATCTCCAGGAGCAGCAGTCTGTGTTACAGCGTGCGTGGGGGGCTGAGTCTGTTCAGTTGGATGGTGCAGGGGTATCCGGCACAGGATTGAGCCTGAACAGCATAATTGCGGATTTTCCGGAAAGCAGCATGCTGCAGCGCGTGGAGCTGAGTGGAGTTCATGCGGAGTTGGATTTAACAACGTTCTTCAGTGGTGAGTTGACAGCTGAGAATGTGGAAGTGGAACGCGCCATGCTTGTGCTCAGAGACGGAGCCAGTATGCAGATGCCCCTGCAGACAGGAGCTGATATGTGGAAGTTCCGCCGCATGGAGTGCAAGGATTTCAGTGTAACATTTGCGAATGAAGGTACCGGCCCGGTGCAGGTGAAGAATACGCAGGCGTACATGTATTACCCGAGCCAATCGCGGAGTTCCAGCGTGTTGATGTTGCGCGGAGGTAATATCCACATCAATGGCTGGAAGACCGTGCGGATAACAGAAGGCAAGATTCATGTTTCTTCCAAGGGGATAGATGATATGTCTATTCGAGGAACAACGGATGCTGCGTCTGAGAATGTGGAGCAGCGCCGCACGTCCATTGCTTTCGGTGGTAAGATTGAACAAGGCACCCCGTTGACCGGGCCGTTCAAAGTGGAATCGGATAATATGTCACTGGCTGATTTTACCGGTGGTCGTTTTGAGGAGCTGTTCACAGCTCGCACAGTGGCGGTATCGCACGGTAAATTGAAAGAAAATGCCACCATTTCCTTTTCTGAAGGCGGTGCGCAACCCGTATTCAAAGGAGTGTTCCATTTAAAGGATATTTGCCTGAGCTCTTTTCCGGCTCTGATGAGTATACAGGAACATATTGAGCCTGCCAAGCGTCGCCTGTATAATCCTCTTTCCTTGCACCGTGGTTATGTGCACCTGGATAACGATGGTGAATCCCTGAGCATTGAGATGCCTTCCGGCGCTATGGAAGAGCGGGATATTGCAGCGCTGCGCGGCAAGCTTTCCCTGAATAATTCTAATGAACTTTCCGGTGAGTTGAGTTATTCCATTCCGATGGTGCTGGCTCGTGTCGAGTATCCTGATGGTATGCCGGATCCGATATTCCAGGCCAGCGGTGAATGGGCTGTGCTGAGTACCCGTATTAAGGGGCTGGGAAACAGACCGGCAGACGATATGGCTGAGGTGGAGGCTCGTGCTGCTATTGCGCGTCGCAGTCGTCCGGAGCGTATACCTTTTGACAAGTTGGATGTGAACCAACTGACGGATAAATTGTTGAATCAGCAGGGGGGCTCTGCTCAGGAAGCGGTGAACACGTCCGAACCGGTTCAGTCAGTACAGAAGCCTGCGCCTTCATTGCAGTCGAATCCGCTTGAGCCTTCTCGAAATCCGTTCGAGGAAAAAGAGGATCCTTTCGCCCCGATGACTCCATTTTAACCTGTCGTATTTCCGGTGAGTAAGAGAAATTTAGAGAAGCGTTCTAAGTGGTGGACCCGTCCGGTGGGGCATATTGTGTGGTTCCTTATCAGTGCCACATGTGCTACTCTGCGGAAGCGAATCATCACGCAAGGCAACTCTGCCGCAATGCTGGGAAAGAAGCAATGTATCATTGCTTTGTGGCATAATCGTACCTTTATTCCGTGTTATGTGTACCGATATTGCATTGACCATGAGGTGCCCATGAGCATGCTGACCAGTGCCAGTAAGGATGGCGCTCTGCTTTCAACCGTTGCAGAGGATTATGGCATGCACACGGTGCGTGGCTCCAGCAATAGGCGCGGTGTGGCCGGATTCCGTGATATGTTACGTGAGCTCAAGGATGGCTATTGCATGTGCATTACTCCGGATGGCCCCAAAGGCCCGAAGTACAAGAGCCATGCTGGTGTGATTCGCCTTGCCTCTGTTTCAGGGCTGCCCATTTTGCCGCTTTGCATAGATGTGCCACATTGCTGGCGTATCAGCAAGGCCTGGGATGGCTTTGTTATTCCGAAACCTTTTTCCAAGGTGACCATATTGGTGCGGGAACCGCTGTATGTTCCGGCGGATATCGATGAAGATACGCAGAGGGAGTATATGGAGAAGCTTGACGCTATCATGGCGTATGGGCGCCCGGATTTTGAGTTTAACGAAAATTAAAACATAAATGACACCTACTTTAATAGATGGTAAGGCGGTTGCTGCCAACGTTCGTGCGGGCTTGCTGCAGGAGATAGAAGCATTGAAAGAGCAGGGACATACCCCAGGGCTTGCTGTGGTGCTGGTGGGTGAAGATCCGGCTTCGCAGGTTTATGTGGGTTCCAAGGTCAAGGCATGTGCCGAGCTGGGGCTGTATTCTCAAAAGTGGGCTCTGCCGGCAGAAACAACCCAGGAAGAGCTTGTGAGGTTGATTCATCAGCTGAATGCCGATGAACGCATCCATGGTATTCTGGTTCAGAGTCCGCCACCCCCACACATTGATGAGGAGGCCGTTATTCTCAATATAGACCCTCGCAAGGATGTGGACGGCTTCCACCCGGCCAATGTGGCTAAACTTGTGCTAGAAGATTCCGAGGGGTTTGTGCCCTGTACTCCGCTTGGTTGTATGGAGTTGCTTAAGGCCTATGGAATTGAAACTTCTGGTAAGCATGCGGTGGTAATTGGCCGCAGCATGATAGTAGGAAAGCCCATGGCTAATCTTCTGGTGTCCAGGAACGCGAATGCAACGGTGACTATTGCTCATTCTCGTACAAAGGATTTGCCCGCACTTTGCCGCACGGCGGATATCATTGTGGCTGCTGTCGGACGCCCGGAAATGGTGACGGCAGATTATGTGAAGGAAGGTGCTGTTGTTCTGGATGTTGGTATTAACCGCATAGCAGACGCTGCCAGTCCCCGTGGATATCGCATTGTCGGTGACGTGGATTTTGCATCTGTGAAGGATAAATGTTCCTACATTACCCCGGTGCCCGGCGGTGTCGGCCCTATGACGATAGCCATGCTGATGGCTAACACGGTTAAGGCATGCCGCCAGCTGGTTCGCTGAAGTCAAAGAAGAAAGGCTCCTCATTGAGGAGCCTTTTCAATGTGCCCACTGGCACAGCTGCGCGGGAAATGCGCAATCCTGGCATATATGGCGCGCACAGAAATCTGCATCAATCTGAATCAATGCTTGCTGCGCGTAGGCATAGCGAAGGGTGGAGTCCAGTTCCGGTCTTTTTCCGAAAAGATGCAAGGCAGTGCGGCTTATGCTGGTGGGAATGGTGTTTTGCTTCATTCTGGTAAAACTTTCCCATGAATGAGGCGCTTCATCGTTCATATAGACATAATTGATGAGAAAATCAGCAATTCGGGTGTGCCCTATGAGTGCTGCCCTGGCTTTCATGGGGGCTGCTCCCAAAGTGTAGTGGTAGTCCCAGAATGGGTGCCTGATGCCGCTGAGCCGCTTTTGCAGAGCAGTGGCACCTGTCGCATTCAGTAAAGGGAGTATTTTGTCCCACAGGGGAATGGTTGCAGCCAATGCCGCTACGCGCCGCTGGGGGTGATTCAGCGGGCGGCTGGGGGTTTTGCACCAGGGCAGACTGCGTTCCGGAGCCAGTTCGTATTGTTCTCTGAGCATCCACCAGGTATCCCATACACCCCGGTGGTAAAGACGTGCATCTGCCGTTACGGATTCCGGTAATACCGGAAAGAGAAAACCAGCCGTACCAAGCAGGATGGCCTCGCTGCGGTCTCCCAGTTCTTTAATGGGCGCGCGCATGGCTAACATGAGCATGGCGTCCTTGTTGGCGCTGTAGCCCAGAGTGGTTGCCCAGGCTTCGTACCAGGCTTGTTTCTCGCCTGTTGCTGCCACGCGCTGACGAAAGGTGGCTCTTTTGCGTTCCATGCGGTAGGCTGCAGCGGCTTGCAGGAGCGTTCGGATACTTTCTTCCGGTATGTTGGACAGGGGCTGGCGGCAGAGGGGCAGCGTTTCATCTGCTGCATGGTTGGGAGCGTGGCTTTGCCATGTTTCCGGTGGAAGGTACAGAACAGGGATATCCTGGTGAAGGCTATTGCGCGTATACCACCCCTGTGGCGGAGGCGTGAATATTACGTGAAGGATGACATTGTTGAACGCTGGGTTTGCTCCATGTCCGTGCCGCTCCCAATCCTGTGCGCATGGGTCAAGCTCAATGTCTCCGCGCATCCGCTGCCCGTTCAGTTCAATCTCGGCATGCGTGAAGTCCGGCCCCGGGCATCTGTTCCAGCGCCCGGAATCCAGCACTCTCACCAGTCCATGCCGGAGGGTGTTCCCGTTCCCCGCAAGAAGTCCCGCGGCCCACTTGCTCTGGAGCTGTAGTTCGGGGGGAATAACTGAGGCTGCGGGGGTAGCCGCGCAGCCTGCATAAACCTCTGCCAGTAGTTCCCTGTATTGCTCTGCCAGGTGATGGCGGTTCAGGTTCATTGGTCTTTGTCGTCAAGCTCTGCTTCGTGCCGCAAAAGGTCTTCCTCCAGCGTTTCGCACACATACCCGAACGTTTCATTATTCTTGTGATTCATGGAACGCAGGGTGTTGTGAGCCTCCAGCACATGCCGGGTGCGATCAAGTTCATTCATTTTACCGGCAGTGGCTTCCTTGCTGTTACCCTGAGTCAGCTGGGCGCGGCGGCCTTCGATGTTGGCCTGCCATCCGGCATCTGCCGGGTCAATATCCAGAAGCATATCCAGACCGAGACTTTCCATGGATGCCTTCGTGCGGTTGGTGGGGGTGGCGATTTGCAGGTAACCACCCTGTGCAGCCATTTTCCGGGCAAGTCCAGCCAGAGTGCCCATGAAAGTGGAATCTACACCCGGGCATATCTCCAAATCAACCACGATGAGCCTGCCATTGCGGGCCATGTACTTCTCTGAGATGGATTTGAGGGCAGGGCTGTTCACAAAACTGCCGCGGCTGGTGCAGCGAATCCAGAGACAGTCATCGAACTCGTGGTAGGTAAGGGAGGAATCGGTCATGGTTTCACTAGACATTCTATCCTCCTGATAGGTGGAATGCAAGCAAAAAGGCAATTTCAGGAATCCTTTTTTTCACCGTAGAGGAAGCCCCATTCTGCGAGGTTCGGGAACTCGAATGTGCCGATTCGCGCGCGGAGCAGGAACCAGAGCTTGCGGAAGTTATTAACGCTGTAGCGCCGCTCGAAGACTCGGTATTCATCCGCTTGCATTTTTTCCAGCACGGTGTGGTAGATGAGACTCATCGCCTGTGCCGGGATAAGGGCGTTTCGGTCTTCTACAGACATCGCCTGGTAGAGTTCCTCTGCTTCTCCAAAGAACTTTTCAGCCAATGCTGCTTCGTAGGCCAGAAGCTGGCGCATGCGGTAGTTGTAACGCTGGTTGTACAAGTCGTCTACCGTTACGCCGAATAATTCCATGTCTTCTGCAGGAAGGTATACCCGGCCATGCTTACGGCAATCTTCTGCTACGTCACGCAGAATGTTGACCAGTTGTAAGGCGTAGCCCAGTGCCATGGCATAATCCTTCGAAGCCGGGGAGGCTCCCATGACGGCTGCGCTGGTAATGCCAACGCATGCTGCGACCTGGTATGCGTAATGCAGCAGGTCCTGACGAGTGCGCGGTTGTTGTGGTTCAATGTCACAGCGGCAGCCGTTGATGAGTTCCATCATAGGGGCTGTATCCAGCTGCATGTCGAGCACGAGTTTCTGGACTTCTTCCTCAATACCAGGTAGAGCGGAGACGTTGTTGGTGATGATGTCCTGCCAGCGGTTCAGCGCTGCATGGCGTTCATCTGCGGTCATGCCCGGTTCATCCACGATATCATCGACGATGCGGCAAAACGCATAGAGTCTGGCCATGTTCTGACGGCGTTCTTCCGGCAGGTCCATGAGGGTGAATGCCAGGTTTGACTTTGCGTTGCTGGTAATGGTGTCTGCTTCGGACATGGCGGGAATGTAGGGTTAATCAATTGTACCCCAATGAGAGGTAAATGGCCACAGGGTGAAAGATGCCGGCCCAATGATGTTGAACTGATGAACGGGTCCCCAGTACCGGGAGTCCAGGGAATTTGTTGTATTGTCTCCCAGTGCTACATATTCATGAAGATTGGGGTCTGCCGGTGTTTGAAGGTAAACCGGGGCTTTATCCGTCATGAATACTTTCATGTATCCTCCGGCGGGGACTCCCTGGTAACCTTCCTTATTATAGGGCTCTGTCCCGGTCGAAACGCGGGCGATAGTTGCTTCTTCGGGCACCTTGTCGTTGATGAGCAGCGTCGGAGAACCTGCCTTTTCTGGTTTGATGATCTGGAGCTTGTCGCCCGGCAGACCACAGAGGCGCTTGATATAATGGGTCCCGTTCATCTGGTCGTTCATGCGCAGGGAGAATCCCTGCTGCATGGAGGTGTTGATGCCTCTGGTATCGAATACGAATGTTTCCCCGCGTTCAGGTTTGCGGAAATGGTAGGCCAGGCGGTTTACGAGAATCATGTCGCCGGCATCCACCCGGGCGCGCACAATGGTTTCCCCCTTCTTGAAGCTGGCGAGTCGGGCTCCGTTCGGTGAATCGATGTATTTGCCCTGTGATTTGAGATACTGCAGGACCGCTCCTTGCGCTGAGGGAATGGATACTTCGCTTCCATCACTGAACTTCAGGATGGTTTCGGTAAACAGGAGGTATTTCGGCCTCTCAGTTATATCTCTGAGTGTAATATCCGCTTCAGCTTTTGCTTCTACATAGGAACTGCCGAGGGTTAACATGTCCCATGCCTGTTTGCCCCAGCTGGGAATTTCCTCCACCGGATGCACAATAATGCCGTTCAGTGAGGGCTGCATGGAGCCGGTGGGAATACGGAACGGCTGCACATAGTATGTGCGCAGCCCAAGGAAGATGACCATGATGACGAAGAACGACTCCACCATTTCAACAACGGCGTTGCGTTTGAATCCCGGCATCGGGCTGCACTGCACATCCACCAGTTTTATCAGTCGGTTGCACTCTTCCTTGTCCCAACGCAGAAGGGCAGCCTGGAGCTTTTCTTTGTGCTCAGCGCAGAGCTCCAGTTTTTCTGTATCCAGGCTATGGAGATTGTAATTGGTGAAACGGTTCAGCGCCGCTATGGTTTCACGACTATTGCGGCGCCATGCAGGGGTGAACCATGCCAGTGCGTTGTCCAGAAGCCAGAACAGAATAGACTTGAGTTGTTTCATGTGTGGAAGAGCTCTCTGTATTTTACATTATTGCACACGGAAGAAAAGAAGAAAGTGCGCAGATTATACCTGAAGTCCGTGGAGAATCATCACAAGCATGACCACAGCTGCGGCTATGCGATACCACCCGAACAAGGATAAACCGTGCTTCTTGAGGTAATTGACCATCCATTTCACAGCGACTACTGCGCTCAGCCAGGACATGAATGTGCCAGCCAGCATGGGTCCCCATCCGAGCTCGGATATCATGGAATCACCATATTTAAGGAAATCGTATGCGGTCGCTGCACTTAGTGTTATGAGGCCAAGAAGGAAGCTGAATTCTACGGCGGCAGCCATGCTTAAACCGACCATGAGTCCGCCCAGCATGGTCATGAGGCTTCTGCTGGTGCCCGGGCACATGGCAATGCACTGCATGAACCCAACGGTAAGGGCTTGTTTCCAGTTCATCTCCTCCAGCTCGATTCCTCTCTTCGCATTTTCCTTGCCGCATTTCAGACTGTGCCGAACGTAAAGCAGAATGACAATGCCCCCCAGCGCCCAGGTGATGAGCACAGTTTCTGCATTGAAAAGATAGTTCTTAATCGGCTTGGCCAGCAGGAATCCGATGACCATGGCCGGCAGGAAGCCCAACAGAATGTTGATGGATAATCTGAGCCCGGTAGGGCTTTGCCCGAATAATCCGCGGCACATTTCGCGCACACGGGCAAAATACAGGTGAAGAACTGCTAATATGGCGCCAATCTGAATGCATACGGAGTAGGCGTTCAGTGCATCGGATTCTTTTAATCCCAGCAGATACTGCGTGACAATAAGGTGGCCGGTAGAGCTTACTGGAAGGTATTCCGTGAGGCCTTCAACCAAGCCAAGTATAAGGGATTGCAGAATGGTCATAGCGCATGCTCATGTACTCTATTTTATGCAAAAGGTCAACCTTAAAACGAAAAAGAGGACATAAAAGACTGGCATCAGCAAAAAAAGATTGATGAAGCGTCGAAAAACTGCTATGAATAGTGTCGGAATTTCGCGTGCAGCGTTTGCAATGGATATGAAGAAGATTTCCTGTCAGAAAAAGAAGGGTTTCACATTGGTGGAACTCCTCGTGGTGATAGCCATCCTCGGTGTTGTGATGACAATGGCCGCGGGGGTGCTCAGGGATGCCGGTAAGGGGCGTGGCATTGAGTCCGGTGTGGAGATGCTCGAATCCCTGGTGACAGAGGCGCGAGCCACGGCACAGGGGAATGATACATACGCCCGCCTGATTATTCTGGCAGATCCGAAGGATAATTCTGCAGACACAGTGCATCTTCGTTACATGACGGTTCAGGTTTTCCGCAAGGGAAATGGCAAGAATGATGCATTTGACGGAACTAATGTAGCGGAGGACGGCAAGTGGGTATCTACCTCTTCCGGTGTAACTCTGCCCCCTGGTGTATTCTTCTCTCCCACATACAGTAAGCCGCTGCCAAGAGAAGACGGCGCGGTAGGCTCCATGATCGGGCAGGGTGTGACTCGTCTGCCCGGGCGTGGGCAGACCAGAATCTACTATGTGGAGTTTGATGAAAAGGGGCGTTTTGTCGCACCCATGGCAGACCCGCTTAACTTGACGTGTCCGCAGCGTCTTGTGCTCATCAACGGCCGCCCGGGCAAGGGGCGTAATGCTGCAGATGGTATTGTACCTCGTGATACCATCAAAGATGGTCGTGAGGTGCGTCCTGCAGGTGCAAAGGGTATCTGCCTGTGGCCTTCGGGCGATGTGAGCCTTCTGCGCACAGATCATCACGTATTCCGCGATGTGCAATAATTGCAAAGATTATATTACTGCTGATATGAAAAAAGTACATATGTCCCGCAGTCTGCGTGGTTTTACTCTCATGGAAACTCTGCTGGCAATCGCGCTGGTGGGTGTGTTGCTCTCCATTTTCCTGACAGTGTTCGTTCCTGCCCGCGGATTGGTGCGTCAGGCTCTGACTCGTCAGGAGTCTGAGCGTATTACGGGTATTCTGCGTGCAGAGCTCAGCATGTTGCGTGCAGACGAAATGGCCGATAGCGGAGCCACCTCATCCAGTGAGAATCAGTATCTGAGTACGTTCGATAAGGGCTTCCACTGGTTGCGTAAGACCTCCCAACCCAGCAGTGCCATTGTGGTCTTCTCATACCGCGCGGATTTATCCAAGCCTGTTCGCAAGGATGGTACATATCCCGCAGTGCCGGCGGGTAAGAGTGTGCCTGGCAAGGATGTGCAGCTCGTGTCTATTGCATGCCCCATGGATGACCCGGTGCACCGCGATGATATCCGTGATGCGGTGGGGCCTGTATTCCTTGTCAAGATGACCCAGCTGGAGCTTAAGAGTGATGGTGAGTACCGCATGACGGGGTCTCCCGGCGTCGTCAGCAAGGCTACTTCGCCGGAGCAGTATGTTTCCCAGTCCGGACAGAGGGATGCGTGGGGCGGTGCGCTTTTCTGCCGCGCGGAGTTCTACCACATGTCTCCTCCCAATCCGGCACGTTACAAGGGAAAAAACTGGAAGAAGCTGGGGCGTCCGCTCTTTTCCGCAAACCTTTCTTTCCGCCGTTGATATAGCACCCTTTTCCTCTTGGATTTAATCATGAAACTTGGAAAAAATAGTTATCGCCGTGGTTTCACGTTGATTGAGTTGATGACTGCAATGGCCATTACCGGTATGTTGGTGGTGGTTATCATGCAGCTGACCAACCAGAGTATCGACTTGTGGAGAGCCGTCAGTGAGGACGTGAGCACTTCAACCCGTTCCCGCGTGGCTTTGCAGACAATCAGTCGGGATTTTGAGTCTTTTCAGATGCGCGGGTATGATAACAAGTACCAGTGGCTTTTTGCCAAGGCCGACCAGAATATGGACAACGTGCCCAAGGGACTTAACATTCCTCGGTCGGCTCAGTGCGTGTTCTTTGCCTGTGCTCCCGATCGCAATCCTTCGGTGAGCTCCAGCCCTTCCCTGCGTAAGAATTACCGTGAAGCCCGTGCTCATAACCGCGATACACAAGGCGATGTGAACGCCATTGGTTACCGCTTGATGTATCGTGACCAGATTCTGAATATGCCGGCGGCCGAAGGTAACGACAAGGGCGTATACCCGCTCTTCTCCCTGTACCGTCATGTTGTTTCTCCTCGTGAGACTTTCGAGCAGTTGCTCGGAAAGGATAATCTTGAGTCCGCTTATGTTCGCTTCGAAGCGGATGATGACCAGAATGAGAACTTCCTTTGCGAGAATATTCTTGAACTGAACATCACCTTTACCATTCGCTATGCCAATTCTCAGGCGGATGCTGAGCGTGGACGCGTGGATTATGATGTGGTGACTGTGCCTATTGTAGCCTCGAACCGCCGCACCAACAAGGTGGCGGTATATGGTGACCGCATTGAAGCCGGTGGTGCAACGTATCAGAATGCACGCATCGTTTCGGCTATGCTTTCCATTACTGTTCTGACTGAGGAAGGTGTTGCTATGGTGGAGCAAATTCGCCAGGGCCGCCGCCGTGCTCCCAGGAAGATAGCTGATTTCTTTGCTAAGTATACGCGTTCGTACTCCCGAATGGTTACGGTGCCTCAGCCGCTCTAAAATAGATTTATATCTGATTTGCTATGCAAATGCAAACGCAACAGCGTGATGTGCTCCCCGGGGCCATCACGCTTTGGATTGACCCCATTCCCCGTAGTGGGTACCGCAATATGGCTGCTGATGAGCTTCTTTCCCGTCGCTCCGAGTCGTGGCTTCGTATCTATACCTGGGACCGTCCGGCTGTAAGTTTTGGTTATTTTGATACCGCAACCGAGGCCTCTTCTATTTTTCCGGGTGCCGAAGAATATATTCGCCGCTGGACGGGTGGCGGTATTGTTGACCACCGCATGGGTCATACCTATACGGTGACGCTGCCTGCACAGGAGGGGGTGATGTACCCTTCCGCAGACCAGCTGTATATCTGGATTCACGGGGCCTTGGCAACAGCCTTGCAGCAGAGCGGGGTGCAGTGCACATTGCTGACGGAGGATGCGCCCGATGGCGGACGCGCCTGCTGGGCCAGCCCTGTGAAGAGTGACATAGTGGATGCTGCCGGTCGCAAGTTGGCTGGTGCTGGGCAGAGACGTTTCAAGGGTGCTGTGCTGCATCAGGGGCTCATCCAGCAGTGCGAACCCGCAGAAGGCTGGCAGCGGAAGCTTGCAGCGGCTCTGGCACCTGTTGTGAACATCGTGGCGGGAGAAGAGCCGTATTCCGGTTTTAATGAGGAACTGGAGGAACTCTGCAGAACGAAATATGAGAGCTCGGAGTGGAACGATGAGTCTCACGGGCGCCGCAAACCCAGCAGATAAATTTCCCGATAAAAAAGCCCCGGATGTGGTAATCCGGGGCTTTTTGTATATATCATTTTATTGGTGGTGTTCTGCCCGGTATTTTTGCCAGTCGACTTTGCTGGTGTGAGCTTTGAACCCTTCTGCTGTTTCTGTAATGATGATGCCGGCCTTTTCAAGGTCAGCCCGGCGTGCCAGCATGGCAGCCATGCTGATGGAGTCAGGAATGGAATTGATGACGTTGCACCCGGCTTTCTGCCATTGATTCAGTTCCTCATCGGTGATGCTGTTGTCTTTGGCATTGATGAAGAAGTTGGTCATTTCGGCAATGACAATCGGGTGGATGTACATGAGATACGGATTCCAGTCTGCCGGCTCCTCGCCAAAGGCAAGGTCGACGCCCTTATCTGAAACAGCTTTCCAGATGCCGATGTTGATTACTTCACTGGGAAGGGTGTTATCCAGGGGAAGCTCGTAGTATGTTCTGGCAACGGTTTCGAAAAGCAGTTCCTTATCCTTAACCGGCATATTGTTATATTTCATGACTGCATCTCCACGATCAAACACATCCCATTCCTTGGCTTCAGGGCCGGAGACACTCACCATGTTGACCTGGATGGTCTCGCGTTTAATCTTTTTACCGCGTCTGATTTTGATGGTCTTAGTCGTCTTGGTGAAGATAGGAACGTCCTTTTGAATGATATTGCGGGGAGCCTGCTGGCAAGAGCAGAACAGGCCGGCGGCAAGGATAAGGCAGGAAAGCTTATTCATATACCGCATTATATGATATTTACTTCCTGCTTGCAAGCTGCATTCGTAATAAAAATAACCGCCGGGGTGAATCCCGGCGGTCAGATGAAAATATCATGACTTGGTAGTTACGGTAATTTCTCACCGGAAACCTTGGCAACTGTCCAGTTACGAAGTCTCGCAAATACAGAGTAGAGACCAGGAACCATGAAGATGCCGAATACTGTGGCCAGCAGCATGCCGCAGAAAGTGGTCACGCCGATTTCTACACGACTGGCGGCACCTGAGCCGGTTGCGATGACGAGCGGGAATACACCGAAAAGGAATGAAACGGCCGTCATGAGCACGGCGCGGTAACGCATGCGGGCGCCATTCAGCGCAGCTTGTTTCACCGGTACGCCTTCCATGTGGTTATCCTTGCTGAATTCCACCATCAGAATGGCGTTCTTTGCAGCCAGACCTATGAGCATGAGCAGCCCCAGCTGAACGTAGATGGACATGCTCAGCCCGAAGAGCTGGGCTCCCATGAGCGCGCCGAGAGTGGCTACGCTTACAGAAAGCATCACGGGGATGGGGGTGGTCCAGCTTTCGTACTGTGCCACCAGGAAGAGGTAGGAGAAAATCATGGCCATGGCAATCAGCGGGCCAATCTTGCCATCATTCTGGCGCTCCTGGTAGGAGAGGTCCTTCCAGCTTACTTCCCACAACAGGTTACGGCCGCTTGCTTTTTCCTCCTGATTCATCTCTGCAATGGTCTGGTCAATCAGCTGCATAATCTGGCCGGAGCCAACACCCACGGCCGGGGTTACGGAGATGTCTGCACTCATATACTGGTTGAAGCGATTGTAACGCCCAGGCCCCATGCGGTACGACAGGGAGCAGACGGCAGAGAGGGGTACCATCTCACCCTTTTCATTGCGCACCATCTGGTTCAGAATGTCATCTGCAGTGCGGCGGTCATTGGTGCCACCCTGAATCTGCACCTTGAAATTGAAGCCGTTGAGCGTGAAATCATTCACGTAGGAGGAGGCCATCACGCTCTGCAATGTGCGGAAGATGGAATCTACCGGGATGTTGAGTGACTGCGCTTTTTCACGGTTTATTTCGAGGTGAATCTGCGGGGTTTCTGCATCGTATTCACTGCGCGTGCGGGAGACGAGGTCCTGGCGTGCCATCAGGCGTTCCTGCATTTCCTTGACGGCCATGCCGAGGTCCTGCGGAGTGGCATCACCAGAAACCTGGAGCACGGCAGACACACCACCGGCAATGCCAAGACCACGAATGGCTGGCGGAGTAACGGCTGTGACGCTTGCCTGGGGAATGTCGGCACAGGCGGCATTAATGCGCTCCGCAATGCGGCTGGCGTGCATATCCGGGCTCTGGCGTTCATTCCAGTGGGTGAGCAGTACAATCATCATACCGCTGTGCTCACCGGAGCCGCTCACAAAGCTGTAACCACTTTGTGCGGTCACCATTTCCACACCGGGCATGCCGATAACGCGCTTTTCAATCTGGCGCATTACGTTGTCTGTGCGTTGCTTGGCAGTGGCAGTGCCTTCCATGGTCACCATTACGAAAAGGCTGCCTTTGTCTTCCGTGGGTATAAAGGAATTATTCAGCGCTGCCGGGGCAAGGAGAGACATGGGCGAAATCTTACCCGCTGTAGCGCCCTTGCCACTGGTTCCTGTCAGTTTCTGCCAGCTTTCAGGAGCTCCGGCGAAATATACATAGTTGCCGGCCAGCACTACCAGCAGGCAGAGGATGGTGAGCCATGCATTGCGCACCAGAATGCCGGCACCCCACAGGTATATGCGGCGGCTTGTTTCCAGAATCCAGTTGAAAGGCCAGAACAGAATGGTTGCCAGCTTGTTCGGCTTAGCTCCAGCTGGTTTCAGGATGATGGCGCACAGGGCAGGGGAAAGGGTGAGGGCATTCAGCGTGGAGATGCAGAGTGCCACACACATGGTTACGGAGAACTGGGTGTAGATTACGCCCACCATGCCGCCATAGAATGCAATGGGCACATACACGGCCAAGGTGACCAGCGTGGTTGCAATGATAGCACCCGTAATCTGTTTCATGCTCTTGATGGTGGCTTCCTTCGGGGAAAGTTTTTCCTCCTGGATGATTCGCATCACATTTTCCACGACCACAATGGCATCGTCCACCAGGGAACCGATAACCAGAATGAGGCCGAACATGGTCAGCACGTTGATGGAGTACCCCAGCGGGTACATAATCATGAACGCACCCAGCAGGGATACCGGAATGGCAATGGCCGGAATGAGGGTGGCGCGCCAGTCTTGCAGGAAGAGATACGTTACCAGAACAACGAGCAGCAGAGCCACCACCAGGGTCTCGATGATTTCGTCCATGGTGGCATCGATGGCCTGGGTGGGGTCATAGCCCATGCGCCATTCCATGCCGTCCGGGAAGTTCGGTTCAATCTGGCGCATGGCCTCCTGCACCTTGGCTACGGTGGCCAGAGCATTGGCTTCGTTATTCTGGTGAATAATCATGCCCACGTTGTCTTTGCCGTTCAGTCGGCTGTAGCCGGTGTTGCGTTCGGCCCCCAGCTCCACGGTGGCGATGTCCTTGAGCTTGGTGACATGGCCGTTCTGCCCGCGTTTGACAATGATGTTGCCGAATTCTTCGGCCGTCTTGAGTCGACCCGTGGCTGTCACTTTGAATGTGGCGTAGGACTGCACGTCTTCTGAGCCGACCGAACCGGCAGCAGCCTGAATGTTCTGCGCTTTGATAGCCGCGCTCACATCAGCGGGGGTGATGTTCATGGCGCTCATGCGAGTGGTGTTCATCCACACGCGCATGGAGTAGTTCCGGCTGGGAATGATATCGGCACTGGATACGCCATCTACCTGGCATATCTTATCCTTTACATTCATGCGCAGCCAGTTGGAGAGCTCCAGGATGCTCATCTTATTTTCATCGCACATGAAGTTGATGAAGCAGAGCATATCGCCGCTGCGCTTTCGGACTTCGTAGCCTGTCTGTTTGATTTCGCTGGGCAGCTTGGATTCTACGCGTTTGATGGCGTTGGATACGTTCACCATGGCCATGTCATCGTTCGTGCCGGAGCGGAAGATGAGGGTGAGGCTGAATGAACCATCGTTGCCGCAGGAGGAATAGAAGTATTCCAGGTCATCCATGCCGATGAGCTGTTCTTCCACAGGGGCGGCTACCACCTGTGCCACTTCCTCGGCACTGGCACCGGCGTATGTCATGCGCACAGAAACCGTTGGCGGAGATACTTCCGGGTATTCTGAAACCGGCATTTTGCTCAGGCAGAGCAGGCCTGCCAGCATCATCAGAATGGAGATGACGAAGGCGAATTTGGGTCGGTGAATGAAAAATGATGAAAACATGGTGTCAGATGATGGGTAAAGGTTTATTTGGTCTGAACAGGGGTGTTTTCCTCCATGTCTGCCAAGTGGGAGGTAATAACTTTATCTCCTGGTTGCACGCCAGCAAATACGGAGATGCGGCCATCTTCTGCGGCACTGCCGCATATAATACGGCGTACTACAGCGCGGTTGTGTTTTACGATAAAGACATAATTTCCCCGGGAGTCGGTCTGCACGGCCTTAGCTGGAACGCCCAGCACTGGGAATTCTGCCTTGCGCTGCACTCGCACACTTACCACGCCGCCGGGGGCCAGGCTCTGGTCGGCGTTATCGAATACTGCCCAAATGTTCTGGGTGCCGGTACCTTGCTGGATTTCGTTATCACAGAAAGCGATGCGCCCCTTGCCTTCAAGTTCTTCCCCCGTGGCTGTAATCAGGGTGAGCTCAGCCTGTTCTTTCAGCTTGTTGCTGTTGCCGTAGATGGAGAGGACATCCTTCTCACTGAGCGGGAAACGGGCGTAAATGGGGCTCAACTGCACGAGTCTGGCCAGCGGGGTCTTGATGTCGGTGACGTAGTTGCCCCGGGAAACCAGGGTTCGGCCAATGCGACCGCTGATAGGGGCTTTGATGATGCAGCGGTCCAGATCATCCTGGGCTACGGCCAGCTTTGCCAGGGCGGCTTCCAGGGCAGCTTCGAGCTCGTTGAGGGTAGCCTTGGCGTTTTCGAGGTCATCCTTGCTGCTGGCGTTCACATCCACAAGCTTCTGCTGGCGCTCGTATTTGGTACGGGCATCTGCAATCTTGATATTGAGCTGGTCAATGGCGGCTTTGCAGCCATCGACCGTGGCCTGGTAACGCGTCGGGTCAATGCGGAAAAGTTCTGCACCAGCCTGCACGCGGTCACCTTCCGTGAAGGTCCGTTCCTGCAGCACACCCTGTACCAGCGGCCTCATTTCTACTGTGTTAATTGCTTCCAGACGCGCTGTTTCGATAGTGAGTACGGTGGGGTCCTGCATTTCGTTGACTACTTCAGTATCCACTTCCAGCGGGGCGAGTTCGCCACCCATGGGGGAGCCCGGTTCGTTAACCGTGGCATCTGCAAATACCGGGCGAACAACAGCTCCGGGGCGGGTCTTGTGAGAACCATCGCTGACCACGATTTCTCCCGGCTGCACACCTTCATATATAGCTTGCATGCGTCCCTGAATAGTGCCGGCAATCACATCGCGTCGGATTACTTTGTTTTCGTTGTCAATGATGTAGACGAAAGCACCGTTGGTATCATAGTGAACTGCGGTGAGGGGGATCATACATACCTCTCGCGTAGAATTAAGGCTGATGTAGAGAGCCCCGATGCCGTGGTGGGTCAGCTGGTCATCCGGGTTTTCAAACTCTGCCCACAGGGTGTATGAGTCCGTGCTGCCGGTCAGTTGGTTATCAACAATGGTGATGCGCCCCTTGGTGGGATAACTGCGACCGCTGGCAGGAATCAGCTGTACATCTGCCACGTTGCTAATTTCCTTGGGACCGTGGAAGATGCCGTTTACATCATTTTGACTGAGCGGAAAACGTACATAAATCGGGTCCATCTGGGCGATGGAGGTAATGGCTTCTCCCTTTGTGATGTAGTTGCCTTCCCCCTTGTCCAGACGTCCGATGCGGCCATTGATTTCAGCATGAATCCGGCAATCTGCCAGGTCTTTGCGAGCCCGTGTGAGTTCGGCTTCTGCGCCGGCACGGCGGGCCTTGAGTTCCTCCATGGCGGCCTTGGCTGTTTCCATATCTTCACGAGAGGCTGCCTGCTGCTCCGCCAGTGTTGCCAGTCTCTTGTAGCGGCTGGTGGCGTAGATAATCTGTGCATTCAGCTGGGTGACAACAGCTTCTGCCTGTTTGACTGCAGCGGTGTAACGCAGTGGGTCGATTTCCAACAGTAAGTCGCCTTTTTTTACTACGGCGCCCTCCTGGAAATGAACTTTTACCATGCGGCCTTCCACGGCTGAGCGCACGGTTACATGGCGTACTGCTTCTGTGTGGCCGATGCTTTTGCGGATAACTCTGTCTTGCCCGGAGACTGCTTTCTCAGCCTGTACGTACGTGACCATTTTGCCCGGCATCTGGGCAGTTGCTGCTCCGCACAGCAATAAGGGAATAGCAAGCAATGAACGGTATTTCATCTTGAAAAGGGTAAAATCTTAACTATTTTATTCTATCATGTCGGCAGTGCTGGAGCAAGCCGCAAATTGTGATTGTTTTGCCACATTTCTCCGGAATGTTCACAAGGTGCAGCGCACCGCAACCGAGCTGGTAAAGGGGAGGATGAATTTGTGGAGTTCTACCGTGGCAGAGGAAGCTCCGAAGTCCTGTACGCAGGCGGAGGCCATGCGGTGGCAGAGTGTTTCGAGCAGAACGGTGGGTTCTGACTGAGCAAGGGCAATCAGGTGGCGGGAGAGAGCATCGTAGTCAATGGTTTTGCTCAGGTCTTCGCCCATGCAGGAGAAGCCGGTGGGCGGAGTCAGGGAGATGTTGGCCACCAGACGCTGAGCTTCGGCTCGTTCTTCTTTCGGCACACCGATGTGGCAGGTGAACTCCAGCCCGTTCACATGAATGGTATCGGTGGTGGCGGCAGTTTGGCGGGTGCCGCCACGCTCCATGAAGCTTTGCAAGGAACCGAGGTGCGGCACGGTCAGGTCCGGATTGGAAATGGAAAGCTGGGCTGCATTATTATAGCCGGTAAGGACGCCGATGCCGATGATGCCTGCGCAGTGGGCGGCGTTGATATCATGCTGCATATCGCCGATAAAGGCGGTATCTGCTGGGTTGAGCTGGTGTTGGCGCAGCAGGGTGTAGATGTAGTCTTCCTTGTTGCGAACACCGGAATGGATGTGCTCGAAATAGTCTTTTACTCCCAGAAAACGAGCCTGTTCATCGAAAGCACGGGGATCCATGCTGGTAAGGATGAAACAGCGTATACCCCGGTTGCGGCAGAAATCCAGGAATTCCTTGGCATGTGGAATGATGGTTACCTGTGTGACGGCGTTGTCAAATGCGTGGCGGTAGTATTTCTCCAGGTCGGTCAACTTGGCATCTGGAGTCTTCCATGCATAATAATCCGGATAGGGGAGCTGGAATTCATCACGGAACTGCTCGCGGTTGAGTGGGGGCAGGTCGTACTGGGAAAGCACATAGTTTGTTGCTTCCAGTGTAAGAGCCAGGTCATCGCAGAGGGTGCCGGACCAGTCGAAAATGAGATTCTTGAACATGCAGATCAGCGTTTGGTTGTGATGATGTTGTGCTTGCGCTTGAATTTGAGGATGGCGCGCTTGAGTTCCGGGTTAATAAAGGGGTTGTCCTTGCCGAAACGAGCCCAGGGGCCTCCGGGCACGCGGTGGAACTCTACGAAACGCCAGTGAACGGTGGCTGTACCACCCTTGATGCCGAGGTAATCTCGCACGGCGGGTGAAATATCAATGCCTGCGCATTTGTTTGCCTTGTTTTTCGGACGAGCCCCAAGGAAAACATATTGCCAGTCGTCTGTGCAGAACGGTCCGCAGTCTTCCCACTGGGCGAAACAGTAGCGCCCGTTGTAATAAATCTGCACCCAGGAACCTCGGCATACGGATTCGTATTTGCCATCCTTGTAGTGCCGGTACCAGGGGATGACCTTGGAAGCTTCCGGCTTTGGCCCCCCTTTGTCAATGTCGTTGTAGGGCAGAGCTACATAAAAGGGATTGAGCTGTGGCGTGAACCCGAGGGGGGTGTAATTTTTCGGGCAGCGGTTGGCAGGATTGGGATCATCGAAGCCACCGTAGTTGTCATCCCAGGCGCTGTCCCAGCTGCTGGCGGTGTTGGGAACCGGGTTGTTTTTTGTAGCCTGCTCCCCAATGTAGAAATAGGTGGCGGTTATATCGAAATGCCAGGGGTAGGCACCGGGGCTGGGCCGATTCCCCTGCTTTTTGGGGTCTGGAAAATTGCGGCGGTGGCTCTGGTCGAATTCCGGGCGCAGGGGACCTGCCTGAATTGCAGCTTTGCGCAGGTTCTCTGTGGTCATACGCCGCTTTTTGGCAGGTGCAGACCTGGCTGTTTTATGGAGTCTGGATGAGCCGATGCTTGTCCGCACTTGCTGCCCCTGAACCGGAACCGGGAGCAGGAGGGCAAGTGCTAACATTGCAATAGGTTTAAGCCGCCGCATGAATACTCATTACCAGTTATGCAGAACACTTGGGCGGGCTACGGGGAGCTTCTCCGGTGCATCAAGAGTATAATGCAGACCTCGGGATTCCTGACGCCGGATGGCGCAGTCCACAATGAGGGATGCTGTGAGTGCCAGGTTGCGCAGGTCAATGATTTCAGGCGTGACGCGGTAGCCCCAGTAGTATTCGTTGATTTCGCGGTTGATGTTGCGAAGCCGTGTAGCGGCGCGCTGGAGCCTATGGTTGGTGCGCACAATGCTCACATAGTCCATCATGGTGCGACGTACTTCATCCCAGCAGTGGTAGAGAATGGCAAGATCATCCTGAGGTACGCGTTCTCCGTGTTTCCATTCGGGAATGGGGTATTCCTCCATTTTGTGTGCCAGGGGCAGGGTGCGCAGCATGCGCTGCAGAGCACGCTTGGAGATAACCACGCATTCCAGCAGTGAGTTGCTGGCCAGGCGGTTGGCGCCATGCAGCCCGGTGCAGCCGGTTTCTCCCGCGCAGAACAGACCACGCAGAGAAGTCTGCCCGTCCGTATCCGTCTGCACGCCTCCGCACTGGTAGTGTGCACTGGGTACAACGGGAATCATATCCACCTCGGCATCAACACCATAGCTCTTGCACGTCTCGTAAATGTAGGGGAATCGTTCGGCCATGAATCCCTTGGGTTTGTGGGTCATGTCCAGGTACATGCAGGGATGGCCGGTGCGCAGAATTTCGTGGTTGATGGAGCGTGCAACGATATCGCGCGGAGCCAGACTCTTGCGGGGGTCATATTTCTGCATGAATTCCTTGCCATCCGGGCCGCGGAGCACACCGCCCTCGCCACGCACTGCTTCCGAGATGAGGAAGGTGAGGCCATCACGGTCGCTGCTCTTTGGGTTGTAAAATGTGGTAGGATGGAATTGTACGAACTCCAGGTTAGAGACATTGGCTCCTGCTCGCCAGGCCATGGCCACGCCATCGCCCGTGGCGGTGGAAGGGTTGGTAGTGTACATGTACACGCGGCCGGTTCCGCCTGTGGCCAGCATGATACGGTCGCTGCGGAAGATTTCCACCTCACCGGTGGTGGGAGTGAGTACATAGGCTCCCAACACGCGGTCTTCTGTCACGCAGCCGAGTTTGGCTGTGGTGATAAGGTCAATGGCGATGCGGTGGTCGAGCAGCGTGATATTCGGGTGCTTCTGCACACAGCGCAGGAGTTTGGTGCTGATTTCCAGACCCGTGGTGTCCTTTGTGTGCAGGATGCGGCGTTTGCCGTGGCCACCTTCACGCCCCAGGTCGAATTCGCCGTTTTTTTCGGTGTCGAAGTCAACGCCCCAGTTGAGTAATTCTTCAATGGCAGCCGGAGCTTCTTCCACAATAGTGCGCACGGCATCCACATCGCACAGCCCTGCGCCGGCATCCAGAGTGTCCGCCACATGCTCCTCGAAAGTATCATTTTTATCAATCACGGCGGCAATGCCGCCCTGTGCCTTGGCTGAGCTGGAGACCAGGGGATCACTCTTGCAGAGGATGGTCACCTTGCCATGTTCGGCGGCGCGCAGGGCAAAACTCAGTCCCGCCACACCGCTGCCGATTACTAGAAAGTCTGTTGTAGTCATCGCCGTATGCTGGATGCGCGCGGTATTCTACCACATATTCCCCTTTCCGTCACGCAGAATGTCAGAAAAAACGGTTTGTTTGGAAAAAAGCTTTCCGAAGTCTTGCGCAGATGAGTACACAGAAGACGGCGGAAAGGAATTGCACGCTGCTGGTGTAGGGGAACAGACCTATGAGATGAGGAAAATGGTCTGCAAGTGTCAGGAAAATGGTCTGGAGTATGAGATAGACCAGCATGTGGGAGCAGAGCAGTGTGAGACTGTGTTCGCCAATGATGGAGAGTGGGCGGACGATGCGTATCTTCTCAAGCAGCTGGCAGAAAATGCACCACAGATAGGTTCCGCTCAGCCCCATCAGTATGAACGGAAGTGGCGCATACCAACCCATGCGACCGAAATTTCTCATGTACATGCCCCCGCTGCCACCATTGGAATCAACCGTCCAGATGTAAATCGGAACCAGTACGGCGGCAAGCAGGAGGGAGCGGATATTAAGTTTCTGCAAAAGACCGGAACTGGCTAATGAGTGTCCGCCGTAAATAAATAATGCGCCGGCAAATGCGGTGTCTGCGCTCCAAGGAAGAAGAATGGGGCACTGGTGCAGCAGAAGCAGAATGCCTGCATAACCCGCAACCAGTAGATGTTTTGCAACGGGGTGGGCCCGGTGAATCGGGATATAGAGTGCGTAGGAAACGAAAAGAGCCGTCAGAAACCAGAGTGGCTCAGCACCGGTAGGAAACAGGTGTGGGCTCCCATCCGCAAAAAGACCGTACCGCGAGTAAAAACACCCGGCCAGTATTTTGAGCCAGTGCCCCGGATATATTTCGCCCCGGCAGATAGCCATGATGATGAAAAGCCCGTAGTAGACAGCAACCCATTTCGCGTAGGGGAGTATCAGTTGCCGGGCTCTGTGCGCAAGAATGCCCGCTTTGTCCTTGAATGTGTAGCCGGATAGAACAAAAAATACCGGCATGTAGCAGTCGATGAAGTAGGGGAGCCAGGCCAGGACCTTGTCAGGAAGAGAATTGGTGCCGATAGCGGCGAGATTGGTGTGAACGAGCAACACCAGCAGCATACAGCCGCCTTTTGCTGCATCTATCCACTGTACTCTCTTTTTCGTTGATGCTGGAGTTGGAATTGCCTGATTGTCTGCCATGTGTATCGGGGAGACTGTATCACAAAATTAATGTCTGGTCACGCAGAATGTCAGAAAACATGTATATGGGGGGGCAAGTTGCATCAGGCGTTGTTCGTGTTAGTATGTACATGTCTCCGAGAGCTGAAGCTGCGGTATAATTTGTGCAGCTCATGAATAATGACAGAGAGCAGAATCGCTGTGCTGATTTGAAGAAGAACGATATATTGTATATTGAGCGGATGTTCTGAATCTGTTCCGAAAATATGAAGTGTCATCTGGTAGCAAAGCATGTGACTGCACAGCAGGGTCAGCGATATCCTGCCTATGTACGCCAGGGGTTTCGTCATCTTTGTTTTCTCCAGAGCCATGCAGACGAAACAATAGAGCAAACTGCCAAGAATACCAATCAGAAGAAAGAGGAATGGCGACAGATGGTCATGCCTGCCGTATTCTCTTATGGAAAAGTTGACTCCGCCATTGATGGTGTAGGCGAATAGGTATAGGGAGAGAGAAAACAGAAAGATATCAAGTAGTCCAGGGTATGCAAGTGTTGTGATGCCTTTTTTCTTAACTATGTGGCCGGTATAAATGAATAGGGCTCCGGCAAAGGCGGTGTCGAGACTCCATGGAAGCAGGATAGGACAAAATGACAAAAGGTAGCCGATGGCTGCATAAAGGATGACGGTGATATGTCTCCGTTTGTCTGTTTTCAGTAAAAGAAGAAACAATATGTAGGAGGTAAATAAACTGGTGAGAAACCACAAGGGTTCGGCTCCGGATGGAAGTATTCCGGAGGTGTTTTGTATGCTGTCTGCCGGGTACAGTGAATAACGGGAATATGCCAGCCCGAAAAGAGGCATAAGCCAGGAAAGAAGGGAGCCGTTGTCAGAAAATACTCCGAACCAGAATATAATCAGGTAGAGAAATCCCCAGCGTGCATAGGGTGGGATAAGCCGTTTGAAACGATATTGAAGCTCCCGGTCATGGGGCTTGTATGTGTACCCCGATAGAAAATAAAAAAGCGGCATGTACGAGGCTCCGCATAAGCCCAAAATGGAACCGAATGTTGATAAGAGAACATTCGGGGATTCGGATTTATAATATGCCCAGAATTCGGAATGTCCAATCAAGACAAGCAGAATAGCTATTCCTTTGGCTGCGTCAATCCATTCGCATCGTTTGCCGGGAAAACAGGAAGAACTATTCATGGTTCGAGATTGTACAGCAGTGTTTTGCTGTTGTCACGAGAAATAAGTAATACCCAGGGGAGAAAAACGCCCCGCAGGTGTGCTGCGGGGCGGAGACCGAAAGTGAAATGAAGCTGCTTACTTGCCCTGCTGCGCCTGGCGTTGGCGCTCCAGAGCGGCCTGCTGTTCGAGCATGCGTTCCATGAAGCTCTTCTTGCCACCCTTCTTCTTCTGTACCTTCTCTAAGGTGGGAGCCGGCATGCGGCGGATGATGATGGTCTGGAGAATGGAGATGAGGTTACTGGTGGTCCAGTACAGACCCAGTGCGCTGGGGTAGGTGTAGCAGAAGAGGAAGAACATGAGCGGCATCCACCGCATGATCTTGACCTGAGTAGCATCGCCCGTGGCGGGGGTCATGTGCATCTGGATGATGGTAGACACCGCCATGAGAATGGGCAGAATGTTTACCGGTACTTCATAGCCCATGAAGGGGAAGGAGAATACGGTATCCATCTGGGAAAGGTCGGTTACCCAGCCGATGAAGCCTTCGCCTCGGAATTCGGCTGCAGTTTGCAGCACATAGAAGAAGGAGAAGAAGATAGGCATCTGCAGCAGCATGGGCAGGCAGCCACCCATGGGGGAAATGCCGTACTGCTGGTAGAGCTTCATCATTTCCATCTGTACCTTCTGCTGATCGTTCGGGTATTTTTCTTTGAGCGCCTGCATTTGCGGCTGCAACAGGCTCATGCGCTTCATGCTGGTGTAGCTCTTGCGGTAGAGCGGCCAGATGAGAAGACGGATGGTGATGGTCATGGCAATGATGGCCCAGCCCCAGTTGCCCAGCCAGCCGTGGTAAAGATTTACGAGCCAGTTCATGGGATAGGCGATGATGGTGAAAATGCCGTAGTCCATCACGCGGTCAATCATGCGGAAGTCATCGGTCATTTCATCCAGCATGAGATTCAGCTTCGGACCGGTGAAAATGTCGAATGAGAAGCTCTTCTGCCCGCCCATCATAGTGTCAGTCTTGCCGGCCAGTGAGAAATCGGGCATGCCGAGGGCTACTTCCACGCATTCTGTCTTGTCTCCGCTGACCTGCAGGGGAAACTGTGCGGGCGCTGCATACAGGGCATTGTTGCCGCTTGTCTTGTCCGGTTTTACGATGGAGGCGTAGTACTGGTTCATAACACCAGCCCATTCAAGGTTATCTACATCCTTGTCGTAGCTGCGGTCCTTCGCTTTGCTGAGCCAGGGACGGAAGTCGCTGGCGTTGCTCTTCTCGAAGCTGCCATCTTCCAGGTGTACATAGTAAGTGTAGTAGGAGGATTCGTCCTTGGAAATCTGGCCGATGCCACCTGCGTAAAGTCCCCAGTCCTGTGCATTCAATGTCTGACCGGATGTGTTCTGTACGTCTACTTTCAGGTTCAATACATAGGCGTTGCCCGCGATGGTGTCCTCACCCTTCTTCAGGGGCTTGAGGGAGTATACTTTGCGTACAATGAGGTCACCCACGCGGCCCAGCAGGGTAACCTGGCTGTCGTTGCTCAGGTCTGCGCGGTATTCATACACTGCATTGTCAAACTGTGGTGCACGGTCATTGGAAAGCCCGAATACCAGGTTGCCGATGCCGTTTTCCGGATTGGAGTTGATGCGCACATCGGCTCCCTTAAGTTCTTCCCGGGTGCTGTTGATGACCTGGCCGAGCATGTCTACGCCGCTGATGCTTCCGCCAATGTTGCAGAAGTTGTACTTGGCTACGGGGTTGCCTGCAGCATCCCTGCTGATGAGTGTGGCGATAATCTTCTTTTCGACCGTGGGGGCATCCGGAGCCGGGGTGGTGGCTGTTACTGCACTTGCTGCAGGGGTGGCCTGAGCTGCGGGAGTGGCCGGGGCTGTAGCTGCAACCGGGGCTGCGGGAGCCTGGGGAGCTTCTTCCTTGTTGCTGTTGTAGTACCACTGCAGGCCCAGCAGAGCTGCGCAGAGAGATACAACAAACCATCCTGTTTTATCCATATCTGTATCTAGGTTAGTTAGTGGTTGATATTTTATGTGAAAGTATGGGGAAATCTTTATTTTTGGCGGAGGGGCGGCACCGGGTCGTGTCCGCACCCACCCCAGGGATTACAGCGCAGAATGCGCCACACTCCCAGCCCTACGCCCTTGATGACACCGTGAGTTTCTACGGCTTGTATGAAGTATGTAGAGCAACTGGGCTGAAACCGGCATCCGCTGTTGGGTCCACAAAGTACATGCAGCGGTTTGCTGATGAATCGCTTGTAGAATAATACCGGCAGAATGACGAGTCGTTTCAGCATCCGGGTTTGGTTCAGGTGGTAAAATGCTTTCGCTTGAGCAGGCGCTTAAAGTCCTTCTCAAGCTCACTATAATCGGCTGCGGAAGCAGTGTGGCGCGGAATCAGCACAACATAGTGCCCCAGCTGCAGCGGTTCTCCGTGTGCTCGGAGTATCTCGCGGATGCGGCGGCGCAGCAGATTGCGCACCACGGCGTGTCCCAGTCGCTTGGTGGTGATAATCCCGAAGCGGGATTCTTTTATGCTAGCACCCTCACCGGAATAGGGCAGGGTGCTGAGCACAAGAAAACGCCCTGCTGCGGATGAGCCTTGTGCACGTACCATGGCGAACTCACTGGCTCGCTTCATGGTTTGGTGCCGCTTCAGCTGCATCGTAAACAGGGCGTTGGTTTCTCCTGCAGGGCAGGGAGCACCCGGGGTACTCTCTTACAGAAACCCTGCCGGGGCTTTAGCCGTGCTGGATGATGTGGCGCTTGTACTGCACCTCTGCACCCTTGGGCAGAAGACGCTTGCGGCCCTTGGCGCGACGGCGGGCGAGGATGGCGCGGCCGTTCTTGGTTGCCATGCGGGCGCGGAAACCGAACTGGCGCTTGCGGCAGCGCTTGGAAGGCTGGTATGTTCTCTTGCTCATAATTTCTTATTTGGTTTTGAAGTGGTTTCTGTGAGGCCGCATGAAACGGCCGGGTGCGATATGATACCCGAAAATCAGCGTATGTCAAGCACCGTTCGTAATTTTTTTCGCTATCGCAGCGAATTTTACATGTCGGAGAGCATGAATTTGAGTTCAGCCTCGCATGTAACCTCACCGTTTACCAGACAGCGGCCAGTGGCCATGCCGATGGCACCGCGCATCTTGACCAGTTCTGTTTCGATGATAAGAACATCGCCCGGTACTACGGGACGACGCCACTTCACCTTGTCGCAGCTCATGAAATAGCCGAGCTTGCCGGCGTTTTCGGGCATGCGGAGCATGAGGATGGAGGCAACCTGAGCCATGGCTTCCACCTGAAGCACGCCGGGCATGACCGGATGGCCGGGGAAGTGGCCTTGGAAGAACTGTTCGTTCATGGTCACATTCTTCTGGCCGATGCACTTGCGGTCGCCTTCGAAGTCGATGATGCGATCCACCATGAGGAAGGGGTAGCGGTGCGGCAGGAGCTTCATGACCTCCAGCGTGTCGAGTACAGCCTCGCCACTGGGAATGGTGATGGGCTTCGGGCGCATGGCTTCCATGCTTTCGTACTTCTGCTGCAGCTTGGCTGCCATCTGCGTATTGATACCATGGCCGGGCATGATGGCAATGACGTGGCCCATGATACGGTGGCCGCAGAGAATGAAATCGCCGATGAGGTCCATGGCCTTGTGGCGGGCGCATTCATTGTGGAAACGGAGGCCGCCGGCGCAGAGATATTCCTCGCCTTTGATAACTACGGCGTTGTCGAGAGTGCCGCCCTGGATGAGACCTTTCTCCAGCAGGGGCTGGATGTCCTCGTAGAAGCAGAACGTGCGGGAGTTGGAAAGCTCCTTTTCGTATGTTTCCGGGGTAATGACGCTGTCGAAGTATTGTGTTACACGGCCGTTCGGACCTACAGCAGTAAGGGAAATGCGGAAATCGCGGGAAGGCATGATGATGATGGTGGAGCCATTCTTGTTCTCTACCTTGATGGGTTCGCGGATTTCCCAGACTTTGAGCGGAGCGTTCTGCTCTACGATGCCGGCCTGTTTAATCATCTCCACATAGGGGAGGGCGGATCCATCGCCGATGGGGGGTTCATTGGCGTCCATTTCGATGATGGCGTTATCTACGCCCATGCCGGTAAGGGCAGAGAGAATGTGCTCAACAGTGTGAACTTTGACTGCACCTTCTGCGATGGTGGTAGCGCGCTCCACGGCCTGCACCTTGGAGGCGGAGGCGTCCAGGAATGGCTTGTCCGGCAGGTCAACACGGCGGAACTTGAATCCCGTGTTCGGCTCTGCGGGTTTGATGATGAGCTTCACCGTCTGACCGGTGTGCAGCGATGTGCCTTCCAGGGTGGAGGTGCACTTGGCAAGGGTCTTTTGCATGCGTGTAGCCATAACTCGTACATTCATTTTACATTATTCTGTTCAAAAGTGAAGTAAAATCTAGATTTTTTTCCAAGTTAGTTTGTGGGAAAAGCAAAAACGGGGACAGAAAGCGAAAAAGCTTGCCAAAATGAGGTGTTGGGTGTACTGTTTCGCTCCCCCTGTTTCTTTTATGTCCTATCACGTCACAACAGCGCTTGTTATTTTCCTGATAACCTATGGTTTGATTATATCGGAGAAAGTGCAGCGAACGGTGATAGCTTTGTTCGGTGCCATGCTCATGGTGCTGGCAGGTGTGATATCTCAGGAACAGGCTATTCATCATATTGATTTCAACACACTGGCACTGCTGATTGGTATGATGATTCAGGTGCTGGTGCTCAGTAAGACGGGGGTGTTTCGTTTCCTTTCGGTGTGGGCTGCGCAGAAGACGAATGGAAATCCGGTGAAATTGCTGGTGGCGCTTTCTGTGATGGTGGCCTGTTGTTCTGCACTGCTGGATAACGTGACTACGGTATTGCTGACGGTGCCGATTACCTTTACGTTAACGAAGGATTTGAAGGTTTCTCCGCTGCCCTTTGTGCTGGCACAGATTCTGGCTTCCAATATCGGTGGTACCTGCACGATGATTGGAGATCCACCTAATATCATGATTGCCAGCCAGGTGAAGGAACTCAGCTTCACGGACTTTATCTGGAATCTTACCTTGCCCTGCGTTATTTCCTTTGTGCTGACCATAGGCGCGCTCCTTTTTATTTATCGTAAAGAGTTCTCTTCTGCTAATAAGAATCTGAACCGTATCATGAATATCCGCCTGTCCGGGCTTATCCGCAGCAAGGGACTGCTGATTCGCTGTCTGGTTACTCTGGTGTTCACGATTGCTCTCTTCTGCTGCCATGGGTTTATTCCTGATTGGGGATTGGAAAGCGGCACCATCGCTGTGACGGGGGCTTCTCTTCTGCTTCTGCTGACCATGCCTGATCGTGAGAAGGCTCTGGAGTTCATTTTCTCCAAAATTGAATGGACAACCATCTTTTTCTTCGTGGGGCTTTTCGTGCTGGTGGGTGGTCTGGAGGTGAATGGTATCATCAACTGGCTTGCCGCGAAGACAATGCAGCTCACGGGAGGAGAACAGGTATCCACAACGATGAGTGTTCTCTGGCTCAGCGCTGTGATGAGTGCCTTTGTGGATAATATCCCCTTTGTGGCGACTATGATTCCCCTGGTGAAGGATATGGGTGCCATGGGCTACGCAAATCTTGAACCTTTGTGGTGGGCTCTTTCCCTGGGTGCCTGCCTGGGTGGTAATGGTACCGTCATCGGTGCCAGTGCCAATGTTGTGGCGCTGGGGCTGGCCCGCCAGCATAAGCTGCGTGTTAGTTTTATGCAGTATTTCATTATTGGTTTTCCCTTGATGCTGATGAGTGTCGGAATCTCTGCCATCTACCTTTGGCTGCGCTTCCTGTAATGGTGTTTGGGCTTGAGCATCGGGGTGTGTTGGGGTATACTCCCGGGCATGTCGATATCAGAGGAGCTTTTTGAACGTGCGTGCCGGGTGATTCCCGGTGGGGTGAATTCGCCGGTTCGTGCATTTCGTCGGTTGGAACGTGCCCCGTTTTTTGTGGCAAAGGCTGCCGGGTCACACCTGACAGATGAGGACGGGAAGCAATATATTGACTATGTGGGTACCTGGGGGCCTGCGATTCTGGGCCACGCCCCGGAGTGCGTGATTTCTGCTGTACAGGCAGCTGTACCGCAGGGCCTGGGCTATGGTATTCCTACCCGCATCGAGGTTGATATGGCAGAGACGGTATGTCGCTGGATTCCGAGTATCGAGAAAGTGCGCATGACCAACAGCGGTACGGAGGCTACCATGAGCGCGGTTCGTCTGGCTCGAGGGTATACCGGGCGTAAGTATATCATCAAATTTGCCGGTTGCTATCATGGACATGTGGATAGCTTGCTGGTGGCAGCGGGCAGTGGAGCCTTGACTCATGGTGAACCTGACAGCGCTGGTGTGCCGGCAGAGTTTGCCAACCTGACCATTGTTCTGCCGTACAACGACTGCGAAGCAGTGCGCCGCGCCTTTGCTCAGCATCCGGGGGAGATTGCGGGTATCATAGTAGAACCCTTTCCGGGGAATGCCGGTTTTTATCTGCCGAAGCCCGGCTATCTGGAATTTCTGCGCGAGATAACAGAGAAGAATGGTGCTTTACTTATTTTTGATGAAGTGATGACCGGCTTCCGCATTTCAGCCGCAGGTGTGCAGGGAAAACTGGGTATCACGCCTGATATTACCACACTGGGTAAAATTATCGGCGGTGGTCTGCCGGTGGGTGCTTTTGGCGGACGCAGTGAGATTATGGACTGTGTATCTCCGCTGGGGCCGGTGTACCAGGCCGGCACGCTGAGTGGTAATCCTGTGGCTATGGCCGCAGGTCTGGCGCAGCTGAATTACCTGGAGCAGAATGATTCCTACACCCGCCTGGAGCAACTTGGAACCCGCCTGGAGGAAGGTGTGCGGCGCATTCTGCGCGATGAGCAGTTGCCGCTGACCTTTATCCGGGATGGTTCTATGTTCTGCCTGCATTTCACCACGCAGGAGGTGTATGACCTGGATACCGCCATGAGTGGTAACTTTGACATGTTCCGCCGCTATTTCCACGCCATGCTGGAGCAGGGCGTATACGTTGCTCCTTCGCCTTATGAGACCGGCTTTATCTCCACTGCTCATACCGAAGCCGATATTGATGCTACGGTTGCAGCGATGCAGCGTGCGCTCCGCGTGGCGAAAGACTGACTTTCCGCTTGCCATTGAGAGAACGAATGGGTAGAATGAACCGCATGAGTAAGATGATTCACCGATGGATGCTGATGACCGCTATGTTCGCGGTGGCTTTGGTGCCTGCAGTGCAGGCGCAGAGTGCGGAGGTCATGAATGAAACCGGTGATATGGTGCGTGTGATGCGTCACCCGGATGGAACGCGTGCTATTTATCAACGTCAGAAAGGATGGCGAGGCATGCGTTGCTCCTCGTATACGGCCAGTGGTCGCCTGGCTGCGGTGAATGATTACACTGAAGGTAAGTATGGGCAACTGGTTGGGTGTATCATTTATGATCACACCAAGAAGAATATCATTTACAAGGTGGCATACGGATACGATAGCCGTGCTCGCCTGGTAGAGGAACGCATGTATTCCCACCCGCAGGGAAAACTGGTGCAGCGTGTGATATATAAGTACGATAATCGAGGCAACCGCTCCAAACCTCTCATTATTTCACTGAATACAGCCGGTCCGGTCACGGAAATTGCCCCCACGATGCAGGATGATGTGAATGCCATCAACCGCCAGATGCGAGACCAGGGGAGAAGCCACGGCCGCCGTTAAGTTTATTTTATTAACCCTAAGAACCACTCGAACAGATGGAAACATTCTCCTGGCAGGACCGTGACGAGGACGGTAACAAGGTAACATACGAAGCCCAGCATTTCGGTGGCTGGTGGCAGCTTATGGTGGCGCCCAAGCTGGGGCGTTCCCAGCGTGATGAGGTGGTGTTCACCCCCGCCGAATTCACGGAAGAACACTGGCAGACCCTGCGCGATTTGCTGTGGCGCAAGTATCAGCGTCGCCGCGTGGCCTGGGATATGGTGCAGCATATTGATGATATTCTGGCGGGCAAGGCCACGAATGAGCGCCGCGACCGCCGCAACGGTAAGTCCAAATGACAGAGCAGGAAATGATATGCTGCCAGGAGCCCGGCCGTCAGGTGGAGCGGGCCGTGGCTATTATGCACCGCCTTCGTCAGCCTGGTGGCTGCCCATGGGATGCAGAACAGACGCACGACTCTATTATCAGCAGTTTGATAGAGGAGTGCTACGAATGTATTGATGCTATTCGTGAGCGGGATTGGGCTCACCTGCGGGAGGAGCTTGGTGATGTGCTGCTTCAGGTTATCTTCCACGCGGAGATGGCGCAGGAAAATCCGGAGGCCGGTTTCGGTATCAACGAAGTGGCCAGGGAACTTGCAGATAAGCTGGTGCGCCGGCATCCTCATGTGTTTGGTACTTCGTCGGTGGCAGATGCCGATGGTGTCGTTTCTCAGTGGGATGCCATTAAGCGAAAGGAACATTCCATCGAGGATAAACCGTATCTGCAGGATTGTGGAAAGGGGTTGCCTTCTCTGCTCCAGGCATACAAAATTACAAAGAAGGTTGCAAAAGTCGGTTTCGACTGGCCGGACCACGCCGGGGTAGTGGAGAAGATTCGTGAGGAAACGGCTGAAGTAGCCGAAACACTGGACTTGCCGGATGCCGATCCTCACGTAGCAGAGGAGCTGGGGGATTTGCTTTTTGTGGTGGTGAACCTTTGCCGCCGCCGCAAGGTGGATCCGGAACTGGCTCTTTTTAACGCGAATCGTAAGTTTGAACGCCGATTCAATGCGGTTGAAGCAATGCTCAAGGAGCAGGGAATCAGCTTGTCTTCTGCTACCTTGGATGAAATGGAATCTGCCTGGCAGACGGCAAAGCGCATTGAACGAGGAGAGGTGTGATGCGTCTTTTCCGAACAGCTCTGCTTTGTGCCGGCATGGGGTTCCTGGCCTCATGTGGTATGTGGCAGGATGCGGAAAAGGAAATGCGGGAAGAAATTCCGAGCCCGGCAGATTTGAATAAACCCCGCATGGGCTTTGAGGATGCCGCCATGCCTGGCATGAACCCGCTGCTCACTGGTGGAGCCGTGGACCCGAATGCCCAGAGTTATAATGTTACCTCTTCAGAAGAGCTGGAGAAGATTGATAATGGAGCAGAAGGTGAGGTGTATTTCACTGACCCCGATAACCCGGATGCTGAGATTGAAGGTATTACCGCTGCTTTCGAAGCAAAGCGGAATGGCAATGGCTGGCTGGAAAGCTATGGCAATGCTACTCGTTTCGCTCACCGGGAGTGCCGCCCGCTTATTATCTGGTTTCATGATTCTGTGATTGCGCCAAAGAGCGCCTTGCTGGGCGAGGAACTACTGGATACCCCGGCATTTAATGAATGGTGCCGCGACCGTGTGGTGCGCCTGAAACTGGATTCCGGTGCATCCATTGATGACCGCACCCGGAGTTCGGCAAAATACAGCCGGGAGGCTATTGAGCGTCTGGCCCGGCGGTATGGCCTTACCCGCAAGCCTGCGTTGGCTGTGGTTTCTCCCCGCGGTAAGTTTGTGGTGGGTATTGATGGATACAATGATTTCACCCAGCAGATTGAAGTGTTGCTGAAGGAAGGTGTGGTGAAAGCAGAAAAGGACATGGACGAATACCGTGAAAAACTTTCTGCCAAGGGCTATCGTACCTGGTCCTCTGCAACGGGAAATGCCACTTTATTTGCGCGCTTGCAGCGTTTTGATGAGGAACACCAGATGGTGTATCTTAAAGAATATGGTGGGAAAATTTCCCGTACCAAGTTACGACGCTTTTGTAAGGAGGACCGCGATTTTATCCTGAATGTCCAGGAGGAAAAGAAAGCGCGGAAGAAAAAAAGAAAAAACTCTTTATAGCGATGAGCAAGTCCGATGATACAAAAGCTCAGATTATGCGAGCTGCTGTGCTGCAATTCACCCGTCTGGGCTATGAAGGCGCGGCTGTGCGCGATATCGCCAATGCCGCAGAGGTGAATATCGGGCTTATCCGCTACCACTTCGGGCACAAGGCAGATTTGTACCGGGATACACTGGCGTTCATCTCTTCTCAATACAATGAGGTTTGCCTGGCCGCGTTGGACGAGGCCCGCAAAACCAATACTCCGGAAGAAATCATAGGCTCCTGGCTGCTTGCACCCATTACCTCCTGGCAGGATTCTTCTGTTGCCAGTGGTGAGGAGGTGCTTTGTTTCCTCAATAAAATGGGATATGAGGACCCTGAACTGACCAGGGATGTGTACGAATCTCATTATTCTTATGCACTCCAGGAGTGGCAGGATGCTGTACAGGCTCATTTCCCGGGACTCCAGCGTTCCGATTGGCTTTGGTTCCTGACTTCTCTTCGCGGAATGTACTTCAACATTGTGGCTCACAATGATTTTACTTTGTGGGGGCTTCCCGCTATTTATAATCGTGAGGCCGCAATTCGCAGATTAGCATCAGATGCTGTGTCTATGCTGAAAATTTCTTCGGGCGTTTAATGGTGCTGATGTTCTTTATTTTCTTGTTGTCAGTTTGATAAGTGTTTTATACACACTTCGTACTTGCCGTATTCATTCATTTGGGATAGGACAATATCGCACGAATCGATGTTCTGTTGCTTTTTGGAATGGAAGTCGGGTGTATGTTTATCTGGAAACAGTATAGACAATGTATTAGTAATAAATGGTTTATTTGGATGTTGTGAGGATCCGTTTATTAATGTTTCTTCTATTTAGAAGAAAAAGAGGGTTTCTAAACGGGTTTCTCCGGCTGTATGATGAAATTTTTCTATTCTCTGGCGTGGTTTTCATGAATTGTTCTAACGCATTCACGAAGAGTGTGTAAATGTATATATCCTGTTTTTGTGGTGGGAAATATAGATTAAGTTAGGTAAACTGTTAGACGCCTGAAGGAAAAAATCCTTTACAAACTCTATCGGTTTTGTATGTTTATTGTGTGGGCCAGCTGTGATAGCGAGTTTCACAATCATTTCTCAACGCAACAAAACTCGATAATATGAAAACGCATCTTCCTGTAGCACTTCGCAAGGCTCTTATTGCAGCTATTTTTGCGGTGTCTGCTTTTGTGTATAATAAGGCCAGTGCAGAGACAGAGCCCCCCTCTGCAGGGGGGACAACTGCGCTGGAAGTTACCGTTACCGGCAATAGCGAGACGTATAGTCATTCAGGGGATATCAATGTAGCCCCCATGGAGTCAGCGGCCGGATATGATGCGCTGAAAATTACAGCGGGCGATAAGGCAAATGGTATCAGTGGTAACATTACAATAGAATCTGCGCCGACAACTTTGTTCAACGCAGATTTTAGCGCGGAGGGAGACATCACCATAGGCGGGGATAACAATAAATCCCAGATGCTGCTAATCCGTGGCTCTGATAGTACGGTGATAGAAGCTGCTGGCGATATCTATTTTAAGCTTCGTGTGAATGCGGCTGTAGGTCAGGACGAACATTCTGGTAATTCCGCAGGTGCTGGTCAGGCGACAAGCGGTACGATGCGTATTCATGCCGATGGGGATATCGTGTTTGACAGTGTGACACCAGGAGATGCCGTAGACCGTCAAATCCGCTTTGCTGGAGGCGAAACAGAGGACGATAAGGCAGTGCTCGATGCAGGGGGAAGTATCAAAGTTACTGATATGGGGTCATGTACGCTTGCATGGACCAGTAACTCTTCCGTCACATCAGGAGAGGATATTACCATAAATCTGCCATATAGTGATGGCTCGTTTTCTGGAGTCGTGGATGCAGGAACGACATTTACCTTTGGTGGTACCAACTTTTCAATATCCGCTCCGCAGGATTATATTCCATCTATCACTGCCGGAGAGGGAATCAGTGTTGCGACGAAAGGGATGAACTATGGTTACAAGGCAAGCATGACCGCGACAACGGGGGATATAAAACTTGTTTCATCAAGCAGCAGCAGTAACAGTATCATATATTATTCAGTTGTTGCAACTGCTATGAACGGTGATGTGTCTGTTCAGAGCGACAACGGCCGTGTCTCCTTTCAGGACTGTACCACCCTAAGCCTCAACGATAATATCAGTGTTACCGGTAAAAAGGTGGAGACAAAGCGATCTACATACACAGCCGCAGATAGTTTGACCTTGTCTGGTACCTCCAATACTGGAATTACTGATGTGACGGCTACCGCCAATACTATAACGGTTGGTACTGATACGAGTGATACCAATATATCAAGCGGGACAGAGCTTGAGAATGTGCATAGCTCATTTACGGCAACTGAGAAGATTGATATCTCAGGTAAACGAGTCAATATTTCAGAGAATACGACCATTCGTTCGAACGATGGGGCTATTAGTATCAATGCGGCGGGGCAATATGCCGAGGATCCCGTGAATCACCGGCCTTTCGGAAGTGTCAATATCCAGGAGTCCGAAGTAGAAGCGCAGAGCAATATTGATATTACAGGTGCTGCTGTAATCTTCTCGGATGTCTCCGTGGTATCCAAGGGTGGAAATGTGCCGGTTACAGGTGAGACTGATTTTGTGAGCGGAGAGGATACTTCTCCCAAGGGAACAGTGAAAATTGGCGGCAGTGTGTCCACCTCTCTGCAAGGTGCAAAAGTGGATGGCGGCACCCTGTCCATTGGTGTGGCTGGCGGCAGTACGGCCATTGGCTCTCTGAGTGTTGATGGGCAGACGAAAGTCTCCAGCCTGGTTGCTACTGATAAGATAGAGATAACGGGAAGTACTGTTGGGTTGAATGGTGTTTCTGTTGTTTCTGAAGGCGCTGCAGATGATGGAACATCTGTTGCTATTACGGGGACAGATGTAGAAATCATCGGTGAAAAAGTAAGCGGCGGTGGCAATGTGTCAATAGGCGGTAGCTCGTCCACTATCATTAATGGGGTGGACATAGAGGGCTTAAGCGTTACTGTGGGGGCCGGCGGCCAAACTGAAATTAAGGCAGATACTTCCATTGAGTCAGCTGGGGATGTAATGGTCAGTGGCGCTCAGACTACCGTGACTGGCAGCGGTATTAATGCAACCGCTGGCACTGTTTCTTTTGCAGCCACGGATAGCAACGACGTGGTGGATAGAGCAACGGTCAATGGTGCTTCTGTGGTCATGGCCGGTGCAGAGAACACCATTACAGGCCTTGGGACGAAGGTGACGGGCACAACAGAAGTGACCATTACCGGTACCGTGGAGAATGTGATTTCCGATAAGGCCCAGGTGGTTGCCACGAATGGTACAGTGAAGGTGGAGGGCGGTACAACGGGTGCTAATACTATCACCGGCGCAGATACCCTGGTACAGGCGGGCTCAGCCGTAGATATTGATGGTAAGACCAACAGTATCGCTGCTGGAGCCAATGTACTTGCCGGAGGAAGCGTCACGATTGATGCCGCTGAAAGCAACGAAGTGGTGGGTGGCGCAACGGTCAATGGCGAATCCGTGGCCATGGCCGGTGCAGAGAACACCATAGATGGCATTGGTACTTCCGTGACAGGCGCCACGGATGTGAGCATTACCGGTACAAATTCCACTATGATATCTGGTTCTGCCCAGGTGGTCGCCACGAATGGTACAGTGAAGGTGGACGGCGGTACAACGGGTGCTAATACTATAACCGGCGCAGATACCCTGGTTAAGGCGGGCTCTGCCGTAGATATTGATGGTAAGACGAACAGCATTGCGGCAGGTGCCGATGTGCTTGCCAATGGAGGTGTCACGATTGATGCCGCTGAAAGCAATGAAGTGGTGGACGGTGCAACGGTCAATGGCGAATCCGTGGCCATGGCCGGTGCAGAGAACACCATAGATGGCATTGGTACTTCCGTGACAGGTGCCACTGATGTGACTATTACCGGTACAAATTCCACCACGATATCGGGAGCTGCCGAGGTGGTCGCCACGAATGGAACAGTGAAGGTGGACGGCGGTACAACAGGTTCTAATACTATCACCGGCGCAGATACCCTGGTTAAGGCGGGCTCTGCCGTAGATATTGATGGTAAGACCAACAGTATAGCTGCCGGAGCCGGTGTGCTTGCCAATGGAGGTGTCA
>DEPT01000066.1 GCA_002358905.1 Akkermansiaceae bacterium UBA3385 | reverse complement strand
TTGCAGTCAATCCAGCGGATTTCAGCATCCTCCATGGCCAGGCCTCGCTGAATTACGAGGTTGTACACATTCGTGGACCAGTTCTGCACGGTTACATACTGGATTTTGGCGCCTTTGAGCGCCACGAGTTCCACCACGCCGGAGTGCAGGGTGGCGCTGTCGTACTGCGGGGCCGTGCAGCCTTCCATGTACATGAGCTCGGCTCCTTCATCGGCAATGATGAGGGTTCGTTCGAACTGGCCCATGCTTTCGGAGTTGATGCGGAAATAGGCCTGCAGCGGCTGAGCAAGCTTCACGCCCTTGGGCACATAGATGAAGGAACCTCCGGAAAATGCTGCGTGGTTGAGAGCGGAAAACTTGTTGTCGCCCACGGGAATCACCTTGCCGAACCAGGGGCGGAAGATGTGCTCGTATTCCTTAAGCCCTTCCGTGGAGTTCACGAAGATAACCCCCTGCTTCTGCAGCTCCTCGCGCATATTGGTGTATGCGGTTTCGGAGTCGTACTGGGCATCCACTCCGGCCAGGAAGGCTCGCTCCTGTTCCGGCACGCCGAGTCGTTCGAACGTGCGCTTCATGTCCTCCGGTACTTCGTCCCAGTTGCGGCTGGGGGTGGCACCGTGTGAGAGGTAATAGCGGAAATTCTCGAAATCCACATTGCGGATGCCTTCCGGTGCCCAATGGTAGGGCATGGGCATTTCATTGAACTTCTTGAGCGCATCCTTGCGGAACTGACGCAGCCAGTCCGGCTCGCCTTTGGCATCGCAGATGTAGTCGATAGTGGCTTCGGTAAGACCGAAACCGGCATCGAACTTGTGGTTCTCCGGCATGGAGAACGCACCGCGCGTGTCTACCTGGAAGGTTGTTTCGTCCATGTCAGAGCTCCTCGGTCTTCAGAAAATCAAAGCCGTGCTGCTCAATGTGATCCACCAATTCAAATCCGGCTGTGCGGACAATCCGGCCCTTGTAGAGCACATGTACCACATCCGGACGGATATAGTCCAGCAGGCGTTTGTAGTGGGTGATGACCAAGAAGCTGCGGTACGGAGCTCTCATGGCATTCACTCCATCAGATACAATGCGCAGAGCATCTACATCCAGACCACTATCCGTTTCGTCCAGAATAGCGTAGCTGGGGTTAAGCATCATCATCTGCAGAATGTCATTGCGCTTCTTTTCGCCGCCGGAGAAACCTTCGTTCACGGCGCGGGCGGTGAACTTCGGGTCAATGCCCAGTTCCTTCATCTTGCCGCGTAGTTCCTTGTAGAAAGCAACAGCTTCCAGCTCTTCTCCCTTGGGCAGGCGAGCCTGGAGCGCGGCGCGCATGAAGTTGGCATTGGTCACACCAGGAACTTCCACTGGATATTGGAAGGCCAGGAAGAGCCCTGCACGGCTGCGCTCATCCACACTCATGGAAAAGAGATCCTGTCCGTCCATTTCTGCACTACCGGCAGTCACTTCGTAATCCGGGTGGCCGCAGAGGACTTTCGAGAGCGTGGATTTGCCGGAACCGTTCGGCCCCATGATGGCATGTACCTCTCCCTTAGGAATTTCCAGGTTAATGCCGTTAAGAATAGGCGCGCCATCCTTGACACGCGCATGCAGATTTTTGATGACCAGACTCATTGCTGGGGGCGATTATACAGGAATATTGCCGTGTAGGCAAGCGTCCATGCGTGTCACGCAGGTACCTTCAGGCAAATCAAAGACATCTTCCGGGCGGAGTCCGGCTTTGAGCTGGATATCCAGAACTCGGTTGTTTGTGTCGTCCAGCAGATGTACATGCGGTTTCAGATTCGGGCAGAACCGTGAGGGGCCATTGTCAAAATTCAGGTGATTGATGATTCCTGCTTCTGAAAGCGTCTCCAGACAGTTGTACACTGTTGCCAGGGAGATGCCCGCCATGTGAGACTTTGTTCGTTCGTAGATGACGGCTGCTGTCGGGTGGTCGTGTGAACTTAGAATTGTTTCCAGCACGGCGCGACGCTGGCGGGTCATACGGACCCCGGCGTTTCTCACAAGACTTGTTGCCATGCTGCGGCTTGTATTTGTTTTTGAAGTGACCATAACTTAGAACGCTTCTATTATACAGAATTAACATCCTTTGGCAAGAATAAATATAATTTCGTGACAGGAAGTGACAGGAAGGCTAAGTGCGAATCTATAAAATTAGATTATTCGAAGCATCTGCCGCTGGAGCGGTACCGGTAAACGGACAAACAAACAGCCACCGGCCCGGACAAGGCAGGTGGCTGATGATGAAATGAGGGCGTTTAAATTAATTATTGGAACCTTCCATGACGATGACTTCCATGGGCTCCAAAGTAATGCTGATGACGGTGTCGTAATTCAGCTTACGGTTCATAATGCCCTTGAGCTGTCGCTGGTCGGCAAAGGAGCTCAGCAGCGTAGTAGAACCGGTCACACCGGGCGGCACATCCAGAATCTGGCGCAGGGTGGACTTGAGAGTCTTGGGCTTGGAGGAGGAATTGCGCAGCGCGAGAGTGCACTTCTCCGGGTTCCAGGAGGCCCAGCCGTAGATATCTCCGTCCTGGGTTTTCTTGTTCCAGGGATTACCGCCTACCCAGTGCGTGTCTGCCAGCACATCGGCATTGCGGCGAACCCAGGCGATGCAGCTGGCAAGCTCATCCCAGAGCACGCCATCGTTCTTGTTCAGAATGTCAGTATCGGTATAGATTTCCTGAAGACCTGAGCCGCTGGCGAAGGCCGTGCGCATTTCCTTGATGCAGTTGGCGGGATCCTGGCTCATCACACGGGGCGGTCCATTCTTGGTGATGATGGTTCCGTGAACCATGACTGCATTGATGGGGAAGAGCGGGGCTCCTTCCACGAATACCTCGTGCACCAGACGGTCGCGATAGGTAATCCACTTGTCGCGGGCATCACCGGCGTTGCCAATCTGGTCAAAGTCATTCTCCTGGCGCCAGATGGAATCGGCATACATGAACCAGAAAGGACTGGCCCAGGTGCCCACCGTGGTGTTGAGGTAGATATCCGGGCGGGCTTCGCGCAGGGCGGTGAGCACACGCAGAATACCCTCGGCGTCCTCCAGAGCTCCCGGGCCCTTGGCGTGGAACTTGGTGGAAATGCCGTCGAACTTGAAGTAGCGCATGTCATAGTTCTTGATCATGAACTTGCAGCGATCCACGAAGGCATTGAAATATTCCGGGTTGGAAAGCTCGAAATTGGCAATGCGGTTATTGGGATGAGTCTGGTTCCAGTAGTTGATACGCATGCGCTTGCTGGAGCCGTAGCCACCCACCGGGCCAAGCCAGGTGCCCATGCCGCAGCCCATGCTGGTGGCAACCTCGTTCAGCTTGGAGAAACCATTCGGGAACCCGATGTGGAAGTCCCACAGGCTGTTGAAGTCATCCCAGCCGTCATCGAGAACGTAGGCATCAAGCTTGGTGTTGCGTTTCTCGAAGAGCTCCTTCTTCCAGGTGTTGAGGATATCAAGGGACATCTTCTCGCTGGTGCGCTTGGCGGGGGCCTCATAGTCATGCAGAGTGATGCCTACTTCGTACCAGTCATTGTAGTGCACCATGGTGCGGTAGGGGACGGGCTTTTCGCTCTCAATGTAAGAAAGGAAGGAGCGGCGCTGCTGGCCGGGGGTGAACAGACCGATAACGGAGCTCACCTTCCAGGGGGATTCCTTGGTCAGGTTTGCCTTGCGCACCCAGGTGCCGCGCACCATGTCCTCGGGAATGGGGTCGGTGTCAACCTCCGGATTGCCGGTGGCGAGGGAGAGAGAAATACGGCCGGAGCTGGTGATGGGCTCTGTCTTCTTCTGCACCCAGTAGCGCAGGTTGTAGGTGCCCGTCACGGGAACAATCACGCGGTAGGTGGAGTCGCTGGAATTGTTGCCGGTGAAGCCGGAGTGGATATCCTCAGAAACCACCTGGCCGGAGGTGGTCACCAGCTGCACGCCTACAATGTTGAGACGGTTGTTGCCGCTCTCATACTTGAAGTCAATGGCGCATTCGCCGGGTTCCTCAAACTTGACCGGGCCTTCTGCGGCTACCAGGTGCTTTACTGCCGGCCCGTTCTTCTCGTCATACTGGTTGCCGTACACTGGGTGGAAGCTCTCCGGTACTGCAAAGACACTGCCGAACATACCGGGCGTCCAGCTCTGGGCTGACCAGGTATCCTCCTGGGTGGCACCGTGCTTGCCCACAGTCATCACAGACATCGGCGTTTCCAGACCCATGAACATGGAATCCGTCACAGCCACGGTGCCGTGGGTCGTGTTGCCGGAAATGGAAGGGATGCCGCCTTCCTCGGTGGGAATCACCTGCAGGGGGGTGATGCTGGCAAAGGGAACGGGCGCATCCGTGGCCTTCAGCGTGAATTCCTGGCGCAGGTAGTGTGAACCCTCACGCAGAATGGCCTTCCACTCAATGCTGAATGAATTGTCCGGGGCGGTGAAGGTGGCCGATACGGCACTGCCGGAAAGCTTTTCGGACTGGCGCAGGGCATTGGGATTCGGGGAAAGAGACTGAACCTGCAGCTTGGAGGACTTCATGTTCACCTGCTGCCCGTTGGCCAGGGTAAGGGAGAATACGTTGCCTCCGCTCTGCAGAAGCTGGGTGCCGTCTGCTGCCTTCAGCCCGCCGAATACCACGCTGCCGTCCTTGTATTCAAAGGTGGCGGAAAGCGTGCTGTTTTCCAGGGTGCAGGTAATCTGGCCTGCCTCGTTTTCTACTGCAGTTGCCTTGGGAGTGTCGGCCTGCTTGTCTTCGTTGCAGCTGGTAAGGCTTGTCCCCATGCCTGCGGCAACAAGGACTGCCAGTAGCGATTTCAGAAAAATATTATTACGCATAACCTAAACAATTGGGTCACTATTCAAGCAATACTCTAACATAGTGAAACCCGCATGGCAAGCGGAAAGTTTACCGGAGTCCGCGAGAGGAGTCCGCGAGGAGACCGCGTGGCCGTGATGCTTTACAGACCGGATTCCGTAGGCTTTTGCCCGATTTTTTCACGGAGGTTTCGTGAGTATCCCTCCATGGGGATATCATATCCCACATAGCAGCGTTTGCGAATTCCCTCTTCGCTTTCATTCGGGCGTGATTGAACAGCTCCGTAGTTGATGAGCAAACCGGCAATGCTGCCGTTGTGCAAGGGCAGGAAATCGTATTTACGGGGCATATCTGGCACGAGAGCTCGGAAACCGCTGACTAGTCCGGTGGAGCAGTTACCCGTAATGGTATTGTATGGCAGATGCTCTTCTTCAGCCTCGCGCGAGAGGTCAATGTAATGCTGCAGTAGTTTCCGGGCTCCGCTTTGTTCGATGCGGAGCGGATAGACACTGAGGTCCTCGTGGCGTATGTTGGTGCGGAGCCCGAAGATGTCTTCTTCCGTTCCAAACAGATAGAGTATTCCGTATTTTTTATATAACCCCGGGATGGCACCTTGTTCTACACCTTCCGGGAGACGCGTTTCTGCAGAAACGACCAGCCTGCGCCCGTCCGTAAAATGAAAGCTGAGCATGGTATGGCACACGGTTTCCAGACCATCCCAGTGGCACTCGGCAAAGTCTACACCGATTAGCGAGTTCAAGTCATACGTCTCCGAGATATAGCGGGCATCGCTGTCTTCTTCTGTCCGGTATCGGAAATCACGGATATTGCGGATGGTGAGGATATCACCTTCTTGCTCAAATTCGGGAGCAACGGCCCATGGCTTCTGCCATTTTTCCGGTGTGGGGCCGGGGATGTACGAATATGTAATGACATTAATGCCTATAAGCAGCCAAAGAACCAGGTGAATAGACGGTCTGCTCCGAAACTTCCACCATACTGCTACCGCGGCAATCCAGAGAATTCCGGGTATCAGGCTTACCGGCTGGTAATACCAGAGCCCTGCGCTCCACAGCAGCGGCAGCACCAGGAGAATGCCGGAAAGAATACCAGCTGCCTTGTGCAAGGGCTTTTTCATTAAAAGCGGATGAGCAGGGGAAGTTCTGGTGCACCGGCGTCGGGCATGAGGTGGGCTACATCTGCTGCGTTCACCCAGCCTCGAACTCCTGTGAGTGTCTCGACATAGCACCAGCTGCTGCGTGTGGTAAGCAGTTGAACCGGAGTGGAAGCCGGAAGCTTCATGATGCTGGCACCCTTGGTGTCAGCACTATTGAGCAGTGCTGTTGCCTTTACCACGTAGGCCACATTGGCGGGTGGCAGGGAGGAAAGATCCGGTGTCAGCCGGGTTGTGTAGTATCCCCAGTCCGCCGCACAAAGCAGAGATGCCACTGCGGTGATGGCAGTACAGGCCTGCAACCAGGGTTTGTTCGTACCTTTCCGGGCAAGGAGCAAGGCAAAGCAGAGTGCCAGCAGCGCCGTGCTGACGATGGTAGCAATCCAGAGCTGAGATGGTGTAATCAGTGTGAAGATGTCGTGCGTGATGGAATTGCCGGGAAGCAGGGCTCCCTCCTTACGCTGAATAAACTCCAGGTTGGCTCGAGCTTCCTTGAAACCGGGGTCGTTTTGCAGAGCTCGGGCATAGCTCAGTGCAGCCTGTCCGTGCTGGCCCAGACGATATTGACAGTTTCCGATATTGTATTGGCGAAGAGCTTCCGGGTAGTCCGCTGCTTGTTCCAACTGGGTAATGGCTTTGCTGTACTGCCCTCCCTGGTATGCCTCCATAGCGGTATCCGCCAGAACATGCGGAGCTATGCACAGCAACAGGATGCTGGCTTTCAGGGAGATGTTGCGCAGTGCCTTCATGATGATATTGCGTTCCTGCGGGGAGATACTGGCCTGCGCATTCGGGCGGAAGGCTTCTTCATCACGCCGGTTCAGAATCCGGCTCAGTTCCGGGGTCATTTCATCTGCAGCCACATGGGTTTCAATGTAGGCTCCAGCACCTTTCAGGAAGCTGAGAGCATCCTTTCTGTTGGCCAGTTCGTTCAGTTCCTTATCTCGAGACCGCTTGACGGCGCCGGCTGCTACGGTGCGTCGCAGGAGATTGATTCCCAGTGCCCCCAGAAGGAGAATGGCGGGGAGGTAGAGAAGATACCACAGCCAGCGCGGTAAATCCCAGACGAAACCGTACATGTCGCGCGTTACATGGCCGTAGATATCAGTCATTTCTGCTACCGGGACAGTGCCGGCCGGGGGCGGCTCTGCCGCTGCAATATGCTGGATGCCGCTGCCATTATTTTCCGTTGCTTTCCATTGTAACGGAATTGGTGCAGTAGAGGCTTGCCGGTATTCCATGCGTTTCGGGTCAAAATAGGAGAAAGAGAAAGACGGAATACCGCCTACTTCAGCTGTTGGGCGAAGCAACTGGCTGAATACCATGCCAAGAGTTTCCCCATTGGGGCCTACAATGGGTTTTCTTGTGGCCGGAACCAGTTTCCAGTCTGCGGAATCGCTGGGTTTGGGGCATTCGAGTTGTTCCAGGTTGCCCGTACCTTTGACGGTGATTTCCACTTCCACAGCTTCGTGCATGGCAAGGCTCGTGGCAGATGTTGTAGCCGAAATGGAGTATTCACCCACCATGTCCGCAAAGTTGGCAGGTGCTCCCGGGGGCAGGGGAAGTGCGCCGATGGAAAGAACAGGAAGCTCAGCTTCGGCCCGCATGAGGGTGAAGAATCCCTGCCTTTGTTCCAGAATGATTTTGCCTGCTACATCTGAATTTCCTTCGCGGAAAGGTGTAAGGGTGCCTGTGTAGTCAACCGTGCGCCATGTCTGGCCTTTTGCATAGGCTGTGGTGCTGCCCATAGCCTGGTTGTGAACCATGGCCAGTACACCTTGCATCGTGGGTTGGAATGTGCCCACTTTCACATTGACGGCACTGAGCTGAGGCGCAGCAACGGTATCAATACCACCGGGAAGCAGTAGCTTGATGGAGGTTTTGACTGGTTGGTGTGCATATCCATCCTTGATGTTAGTGTACCACAGCACACCGAAGTTAACGGGAGATTTCATCCACCGTATTGCACTTTGAGAAACAACGGGCAGGGTGGGAATATCGATGGTTTCCTTTCGCCCGGAGTTGTATTGCACTTCCAGTTCCTTGACCTTGACTTCGCCAGGCGCATCCGGAATAATCTGCAAGGGGTATATTTCCATTGCTGCCCGGTTCGGATCCATGGGGTTGGCTCCTGCATAGTGTTGCATCACTTCCAGTGCTGCGTTTTCCACGGTGGGCCTTTTCTGGATATTGAATAAGTCCTCGCCTACTTCTGTATCCACGAGATAGAGGGCAACTTTTTCACCAGGTACTGCCACGTCTACAGACCACACGGGCACAATTTCTGCAAGTGACAGGCTGGCTGCCGAGCATGCAAAGGTACATAAAAACTTGATGGCGTTCTTCATGAGAATATCTGAATAGGGGAATTAATAATCTTTTTCCGGTGTGCGGACTTGAACATCGGCATGAGGAATGGGAGAGCCGTTTTCTTCGTCCAGATGGCTGCGCAGTACAGACGCAGCATACTGTCGAGCCTTTTCTTCATCGCTAGGTTGTTCTTGCTGCTCGTTATCTGCAGCTGGTACTTGTTCAGGTTGTTCTTTCTGCTCCTGAGAGTCTGGTTGCTGCTGTTGTTCCTGTTGTTTGTCCTGAGCCTGCTGCTGATCCTGCTTACCGTCTTTCTCCTTGTTTTCGTTTTGCTGTTTATCTTGTTTGTTTTCCTTATCCTGTTCCTGGTCCTTCTGGTCGTTTTGTCCGGAATCAGACTTGTCCTTATTCTCTTCTTTATCCTGCTTGTCTTCTCCCTGCTGCTGATTGTCTTTCTGCTGTTGGTCGTCTTTCTGCTGTTGGTCGTCTTTCTGTTGCTCCTGCTTGTTGTCTTGCTGATTCTGGTCTTGATTTTGCTGCTGGTCCTGATTTTGCTGCTGGTCCTGATTTTGTTGCTCTTGTTCCTGTTGCTGCTTCAGCTTTTCGATTTCTTCTTCCAGCTTCTTGATAAGCTTTTCTATGCCGGCAACATTGTTTTGAGCCCGGGTCAGAGAAGGCTGAATTTTCAGGGCTTCGTTGTAGGGAATAATGTCTTCCTTGAGCGAGTCTACAATCTTCTGCAGGGCTTCGGGGTTCACATTAGTGCCAGCTTGAGCTTCTTCTTCGAGCCCTTCGGCTGGAGTATCTCCATACAAGGCGCGGAGCTTGTTGAATGTTGCAGTAGCATTTACCTGCCCCATCTGATACAGAGCAGCGGCCTGCAGCTCCGGAGATTCATCCAGAAGCGCGAGCGAAAAGGATTCCTTAGCCTTATCTGGTTCCTGTTGCTGCATATAGGACAATCCCTGGCTGTAGGCTGCAGCAGATTCGGCTTGCGCCGCTGCATGAACGTGCTGTGTGAGAAGTCCGCACAACAGAAGTGCTGCAAGCTTTCTGGCGCGTCTCCATTCTGTCCCGGTGAGCGCGGTGAGGATAAGCATGAGAAGCGCCGCACCTGCAAAGGGGGCGAAAAGATCGTTTGGTACTTTATTGATGGAGAAAGCCTCCTCGTGCTTATCAAGTTTTTGAACAGCAGCCTGAGTAAACGCCGTAAGGTTGGCGTTGGTGTCCATGATGAAGAAATCACCGCCCGTTGCCTTGGCGAAATTGCTGAGTGATTCACTGTTCAACTTACTGATGACGTGTTTGCCGTTGGAATCCTGCCACAGTCCGTTTTCTCCCTTTGCATCAGGAATCGGGCCGCCTGCAGCTGTACCGATACCCACGGTAATGACGAGGAGTTTGCTTTCTTTGGCTTCTTCAGCAATTTCGAGCGATGAATTCACGGTGTCTTCGCCATCACTCAGGATAATCAGGGCGTTGGTGCTGCCTTCCGGGGTGCTTCGTTTGAAATCCTGCATGGCTTTACGGAGTACAAGCCCGAAATTTGTACCACCTGCACCGGCCCAGGAACGGTTGACCTGTTCGAGCGCATCGCACAGGGCCGTATGGTCATAGGTAAGGGGAACGACCAAATCTGCTTCCCCTGAAAAGACAATCAGCCCTATCTTGTCACCAGGCAGTGCATGAATCAGTTCATAGGCGGCTGCACGCGCTTCTGCCAGTCGGGAGGGCTTCACGTCTTCCGTTTCCATGGAACGGGAAATATCCAGTGCAATGAGGACATTTCTGCCGGTGGTAGTAGCTCCGCCTTCTCGATAACCGTTGATGGGGCGAGCCAATGCGATAATGATGCAGGCGAGAGCCAGCAACCCGAATACAGCGGGCAGGGCTGTGCTCCAGACGGAGCGGCGCTTCACTAATTCCTGGTGCTGGTCAGAGATGAGCTTGCGCCAGCTTTGTCCGGTACTACGCCATGCCACCACGATGAGAATGGCAAGTGCCGGAATAATCAGGAGAAACCACAGAACATTGGGGTACAGAAAACTCATGGCGTTGTCTTATGGTGCTGGTTTCGGTCGGGCATAGTCGAAAGTAAGCCCCAGGAGAAGAAGAATGGCTGCAAGAGAAAGCGGCCAGATGAATAATTCATCGTAGCTTATAAGAGTGCGTCGCTTGGCTTCAGTTTTCTCCAGTCTGTCAATGCTTTCAAATGCTTTCTGGAGTCGGGCTCCGCTACTGGCGCGGTAGAACTTTCCGCCTGTGATACGAGCTATTTCCTTGAGCGTCTTTTCATCAAAAGTATCCACATTGGCAGTGTAACGGGAGAGCCTTTCGTCCTTGCCGATGGCAATGGTGAAAATCTTGATGCCAAGCTCTGCCGCTTGCTTTGCAGCATCAATCGGGGTGATGGTACCGCGGTTGCTCATGCCGTCTGTTACCAGAATGATGACTTTGCTCTTGGTTTCTTTTCGTTCGTCCAGGCGCAATGCTGCGGATGCTATGGCGGTGCCAATGGCAGTGCCATCTTCCGCGATGTAACCGGGGCGGTGGTCATCCGCCAGGTAGAACTCACGAATAATGTAACTCACAATGGCATGGTCCAATGTGAGCGGACTGCACAATTTTGCCTTGCCCGCAAATGCTACGAGCCCGATGCGGTCATTCGGACGCCCGGATATGAACTCATTGATAACGTATTTGGCTGCGGTAAGTCGGTCGATGGCGGCACGTTGCTTGCGCCCGAGACTGTCCGTGGCACTGAAGAGCATATCCTGGCTGGCCATGGAGCCGGAAAGGTCGCAGGCAATCATGATGTCGATACCGCTTACGCTTTCTTCCGTGTGTTCATTTTTCCATTGCGGACGAGCCAGCGCCACAACGATGGCCGCCATGGAGAGCCACAGAAAGAGCGGTCCCAGCTTCCCTGCCAGGGTGGAAGGTCGCTTTAAGTGAGCTGCTGCAAAGCGGATTGTGGGGTGAATCAGACTGGCGCTGGTACCACGTCGGCGGCGCAGAAACAGAAAGAGGATAATACCCACAAGCGCCCAGAGCCAGTGAGGGTGGGCAAAGGTAAACTCTCGCGTTGCCTCGATTGCAGGACTGTCGGTAGTTGCAATAATCATACGCTTGTTTCCTGGTTCTGAATTGCCTTCTGTGCTACGTCTATACGCTTCACCAGTTCTTGGGCCTGGGCCACAAGGGTATGTGCCCGCATGGTGTCATGCTCAGATACCCCTGCATACTTGAACTCTGCCAGATGGTCGAGAAGATCACGTGTTTCCAGCTGGCAGTTCTGAGGCACCCCCGAAAGTGCGTCCATGCGCTGTGAAAATTCTTCATGTGTTTCAAATAGAGCGGAGTCATGGGCCTGCCCGGCAAGATAGGCTCGCAGAATCATGGAAAGTCTCAGGGCACATTCACGCATAGGGGGCAGCTGGGTATCCAGTTCTTCCAGTGAACGGAGAGCTTCCTGAAGAGGCGTTACGATTGACGCTACGGTTTTCCTACTGCGGCGGTACAGCCACCATGCTGCCAATGCTGCCAGCGGGATGACAATAGCGCTGACCCATGCCAGGGGAATCCAGAAATCCTGGACCATGAACTGGTCTGCCGGGATATCCTGTTCCAGGGTGGGAATGGCCTGTAAAATATCGTGACCCATAATTTAATGTGCGAAGGTGCGGCTTCGGCGGTTAAACAATTTACGCAGCGTAGGAATGAAGTCCTGGGAGGTCTGTAAATCCAGGGAATCGATATTGAGTTGGTTGAATACGCGCTGCCACTCCACTCTGTGTGCCTGCATGACCTTACAGTGTGCAAGCCTTAATTGCTTGTCGCTCAAATCACCAACGAGAAGCTCCCCGCTCTCCGGGTCACAGAAGGTGATTCGCCCTGCTGTGGGAAGCTCAATTTCTGCCGGGTCGTTAATCCGGATGGGGATGAGTTCGTGCCGGAAATTCAGCTTGCCGATGGCCTGCTTATCCACGGGAGCAAGAAAATCACTGATAAAGAAAACCATGGCGCTTTTGCGCTGGGTGCTCAGGATTTCTGTCGCCACGTCTTCCACAGTGTCATCAATACCACCTTTGGGCGCACTCAGAATTTCACGGACGATACGCTGGCTTTGTTTCATTCCCTTGGCCGGGGGAAGATAGAAGTGCGGCTTGTGTCCAAAAAGCAGCAGGCCAACCTTGTCTCCATTCAGTGCTGCGCTGTATGCCAGTACGGCGGCAATCTGTGCAGCGTATTCACGTTTGGTGTCCGAAATACCGGCGCTGGCATAGTTCATGCTGCCACTTACATCAACCGCCAGCAGAAGCACTTGCTCGCGTTCTTCGTGAAAGGTTCGGACATAGGGCGTCCCTGTGCGTGCTGTTACTTTCCAATCAATGAATCGCGGTTCATCGCCCGGCCGATATTCGCGGAAATCGTCGAAATCAAGCCCCTGACCACGGAAGCTGGAGCGGTATTGCCCGGCAAAGGTGGCTGTGGATATGCGGCGCGCCTGCAGTTCGATGCGGCGCACTTTTTCCATGATTTCCTGCGTTTTATCCATAGTATTTACGGCACGGGTACTTTGGAAAGGATGCTGTCGATGATGTTATCGCTGGTAGTATTGGCCGCTTCTGCTTCGTAGGAGAGCAGGATACGGTGGCGAAGAATATCATGAGCGAGGTCCTTTACGTCCTGCGGTGTTACATAACCGCGTTGGCGAGTAAAGGCCAGAGCCTTTGCCGCCAGGGCAATGTTAATGGTTGCGCGGGGGGATGCACCTGCTCTTACCATCCCTTCCAATCGGGAATCTACCTTTTCCGGATTGCGCGTGGCGCGCACCAGGTCTACAATGTAGTGCTGTACTGCAGGGTCAATGAAAATCTGATCCATTAAGGCGCGGGAAGCATCAATATCGGCCACTGTCACAACGGGGGTGGTGTGGGGGGTGGCAGAAGTGCTGCTCATCATTTCCAGCACTTTGAGCTCCTCGTCCCGGCTGGGGTAATCTACCACAATTTTGAACAGGAAACGGTCCAGCTGGGCTTCAGGCAGCTGGTATGTGCCTTCCTGGTCAATGGGGTTCTGGGTTGCAAGTACCAGGAACGGATTGGGCAGGGGATAGCTGCATTCTCCCAGGGTGACTTGTCTTTCCTGCATGGCTTCCAGCAGGGCACTCTGTACTTTGGCCGGGGCTCGGTTAATTTCGTCTGCCAGAATCAGATTGGCAAAAACCGGACCCTTCTTGGCTGAAAACTGGCGTTCCTCCGGGTTGTAAATCATGGTGCCCAGCAAGTCTGCAGGCAACAGGTCCGGTGTGAACTGAATGCGGGAAAAGGCTGCCTGCATGGTGCCGGCCAGTGCTTTCACAGAAAGAGTTTTTGCAAGGCCGGGTACACCCTCAAGCAGTACATGCCCCTTACAGAGAAGACTCAGAATAAGCCGGTTCACCAGTTTCTGCTGGCCAACCAGCACTTTGGCCATTTCTTGTTTCACTGCGCTTACCCATGCGGACTGCTGCGCAATTTGTTCATTGAATTCCTGTGTATTCATGGTCGTGGTTTGTGCCCAAGTTTACCACTCAGGCTTGTTTTATCAAGTAAGGACAATGTCAGTTGACGTATATTGCCTCCCTTCTGTTCAATTACATGACAAAACAGAAATCCCCGGTAGTCATGCTACCGGGGATTTCTGTATATATCTGGTGAATCTTACATGAGATTGAGCGGCAGGGCTGTGCCTGTTTCCCCAAGAGTGAAGGAGATGCCAAAGCCTTCTTCTTTTTTACCGCCGTTGTCGCGCAGGAATACCGTAGCGCCAATGTACCATGCTCCGGCATGGCGGAACAAGGAGTACTGCTGAATCGGGCAGCGGCCCTCTGAATCGTCATAGTAGAGCTGCAGGGAGAATGTGTATTTCTCGCTGATTCGCAGATTGGTGCGTACATGGAGCTGCCCGGAGTCTTCCTGAATCGGGTGCTGGGAGATGGCTCGGTATGAAATGTACGTTTCAAGCCATTCTGCCGGAATGACTCGTGCTCCAATGCTGTACTGCCAGAATCCTTCGCCTTTGTTGATGGTCGGGGTCTGGGTGGTCACATTGAGTTCCAGTTGCTTTGATGGCTTGAACTTGACGATGTTGTACAAGCTGGAGAAATCATAATCAGAATTGGGATTATCTGCATTATAATCACAGAACGTATCCCATGTCAGGAGTTTGATTGATTCCCCATCCACACTGGAGGTAAGGGTGTTTTTCAAACCCAGACGCCATATATTCCAGTCTCCCCAACCATCGAGTCCGGCAAAACCGCAAAGGTCCAGCGGAATCGGGCTGGTTGTGCTGCCGCTCTTGGTGCTGGACCAGACATCAATCTGCGGAACATACTGGTTCGATGAAGAAATGCTGCCGCGAGAATAGTTTGCGTACGGTTGAATGATATGCGTAAGCCCCTTAAGACCGAGGTCTCTGTATTGGAAGTTATTGTAGCGGCCGTGGAATTTCAGATTGAAGTCGCAACCTACATACCCGAGCAAACGGTTATCCGACCCCACACCTCCGACATCATAATAACCGGTATAGGCACCACCAGCCTTGGGGGCAATGTTCAGGAACTTATATGCAGTCAGATTGGAAGTGAACTCGTGCGTTGAATTAACTCGGAAGAAGCTTTCCGTGTTCAGCATGCGGGTATAATACTCCTTCATTTCCTCCGTCTTGCTTTTCTTCAGTCGGTTGAGGTATTGCTCATTGATTTCGGAGGGAAGGTATTGGCGCATGATACAGGCACTGTTGTTTGTTTCGTAATTAATGCCTGTTTTTCCAATGGCTGAACGCACACGGTAAAATGACGCCTCGATACGTTCATCGGTTACATAGTAATCATTTGGCGCAAAACGCGTGTAAACCATGCTTTGCGTTGTATTCGTTCTGCGAACGATTCGCACAGTGTTGTCCGGCTTATCATTGACTCTGCTGATTTCGGGCAGGAAGTCTCGAATCATGTAACGATCGCTCGTCACATTCACGTTGGACGCCAGGTGCCAGTTGGCTTTCGTGTCTCCTTCGGGCGTGATATCCCACAGTGCTTTAAGACTGTAGTAGTAACGCTTGTCGCTTACTGGCAGACGATCGCCTTCAGTGGGGTTGATGGAGGGATCCCGGTCATCTGCAAAATAGGACGTGAATCCAGTCATGTCCTTGTGCTTCTTGGTCATGGCGATGTCTTCCACATCCAGACCGGTGGCAAGTCCTCGGCGGGTACGCACGTCTGCATGAACGGTAGCAAGATAATCTGCCGTGGGCATGATGCCGTCTACTCGTCTGTTACCGAAGAGTATACCATAGCTGTTTTCGAGGTAGGCACCCCAGTGGGAGCGCGTTCCTGCTCCCGGCAGGTATCCTTCCCGAGGATTGAGTGAGTGGGAGAAAGTGAACCATCCCAGGATGGGCACAGCAATGTCGTGTCCGCCCGTTGAAATGCTGAGTCGGGACACTTCGCCGTAATCTCCGGGGTAAATGGTCAGCGTCCCGGTGCCAATCCAGGTAGCCGGGTTCTGCACGTCCTCTGTGGTGACGTAGGCATCATACACTTTGATGTATTCTTTGCCCTCCTTTTTCTCGGTGCCTTTTTCGCCTTCTTCGCCGGGAACAGTGCCGTATTCAATGCGAGAACCACGAACCATCAGACCATTGACTTTGATTCGTACCTTGTTGACAGCTGTTTTTTTCTCTTTCCAGTTGTAAAAACCGCCATCTTCGCCACGAACGAGAACATCGTCCTGGTAAAGCGTTACTGGACCGGAAAGAATCGCGTCTCCTGTTTCGAGGTTTGCTTCCAGAGCAGGGGTGTGAATATCGGTTCCGCTGTCTGTTCGCAACCGCAGATTGGTGCCTTCGGCAGCAGAGTAGAGAAATACTTTTTTCTCGGGATCGTATGTTATGTTGCCCCCATCGTTAGTAACCTGCAGTGTATCCGGTATTTCCGGCGCTTGCTTGCCAAGTCCGCGGACAGCTCGGTCCGTAATATCCATGATGGGGTTGACATCATCTTTTCCGCTGAAAAGATCTTCCGGCAACGGTACTAAATCAGCCCCATGAACAGGAGCATGAGAAATCCCGCCCAGAATCAAGGCTAGTGTAAGTTTTGCGTGCCTCTTTTTCCGTTTCATATAGTGCTTCCCCATCGATGTAATTATTCTGCCCGAATATTACGGATTTGTCAAGCTTCTGTCATCGTGTCTGCATGGCTTTTTAATGACTCTCCACAGTATCGGGTCATGAGTCTGTCCGGCGCGGCTAGCAAATCGACCACTACCAGGCAGTCCAGCGTATCACCGAACTCTGAATCTACGTTGAAAGAAACCATTTTGCCATTTAACCGGAGATATTGTCGAAGCAATACAGGAATGCTGCGCCCATCAGGTTCCAGATCACTTATCAGCGAGGAAAGAAGGCGCAGGTCTTCCAGCCCGGAGGGTAGAAGCCTGGCATCCTCACTCAATAAATCCATTCCTTGCGGCGGAGTCTTGGCTTGTACGTGTTCAGCCAGTTCATTATCCATGCAGTGGCATTTCAGATACTCGTGAATGAGGGTACGGGAGCGTTCTGTATAATCAGAAGAAACGCTGACTGTTCCATACAGATAGCGATATCTGGGGTATTTGCGGATAAAATGGCCAATGCCCATCCAGAGCGTATCGAGGGATGCCGGATGCTTCTGGTATGCTGCGGTTATGAATGCCCGGCCCATTTCCAGGCCGTTTTTCACATGGTTGACAAAACCATTACCAATGGTAAAGAATTCAGTGTTGTAGATACCTGTTATGCCGCGGGATTTTACAATGTCATCCGTTCTGCCCATGCGGTATGCACCGGCGATTCGCTTGTGGGCAGGATCCCACATGATGAGATGATCATAGTACTGGTCGTAGGCATCTGTGTCACAGGCTAAGCCGGAACCTTCGCCAACGGCTCGGAACGTGATTTCGCGTTGGATGCCGATTTCCCGCAGCAGCTTTGGAATCTTATTGCCTTGTGCTGTATAAATTTGCAGCCCAGTAGCTTTGTTGGTGTAGAGCAGGTGGTCTTCGACGAGAAGTGTGTCAATTTCCTGCTGGAGTTCGTCTGGTGATATCGGGGTATCAATCGGCTCCATCTGGCGGGTCTGTCCCGATGCGTGCGATGCTGCTTGGTCTGAATATCTCAGCATCATGGAGTTCAGCCTCAGATAGTCAGAAAGTGCTGCATCTGTCGGAAGAAGTTCCAGTCTGCTGGCCGGAATTGCTTTGCCGATGCGGACCTGATGCAGGGTTTTGCGGTCTTTCTTGATTTCTCGTGCCAGCAATGCGGAGCGTTTTTCCTTGCATACACGCGTTACAAATTGGAATAAGCGCCCGTTCTGCCCGGAAAAATGCATGGGTACCACCGCTGCCTTTGTCTTGCGTATAATGGTGGCCATGTTTTCCTGCCATGGGTCATCGATGACTCTTCCGTCTTCTTCTGACCACGATGCTGCCGAACCACTGGGGAAGATGATGAGACAATGACCATCTCGAAGCCATTTCAGGATTTCTCGCATTCCGCTCATGTTGGCTCGTTTAGCTTCTTCTCCTCCATAAACATCCACCGTAATCTGGTAGGGCCGCATGCCCCGGACGCAGTGCAGGAATTCATTGACGACAATGCGGATATCACTGCGGACCTTCATGGCAATATCCCCTATCATCAGACCATCGGACATGCCATGGGGGTGATTGCTGACAATGACGCAGGGGCCTTCGGCTGGAATGTTTTCAAGCCCTTTTACCTCGTAGTTGAGGGGAAGATACTTGCAGGCAAGTTTGAAGAAATTTTCCGTGCAGCCAGCTTTCTGGTCATCTTCGATTTTAGAATGAGCTACATTGAATACATGAAAACCGAGCAGCCTTTCTCCCACATTCAGCAACCATTCGGGCATCTTCTTTCCGCCGGGAATATATTCCCCGAGATTCATGATTTTCTCATTCATAACACGCGCTTTGGTGTCGCTACGCACCATGAATTCATTCTACCATACACCGCTTGTGTGGGTCAATGTTAAATCTTCTGTAATATGTTATTTTGGGGTCTGTTCCAAATCTGCTGGTAGTATGAATGCCCCGTTTTGTGTTTTCCTTGCAGTTTCAGGAAGTATATTTGAGGCCGTTTCAGAAACAGGAGCCTCACATCAAACAGCCCGCACGACTTTGCTTGTATCCGCTTTATGGCTGCGTTTGCCGATTCTATTCGGGCCGAGTTTATCTTGTAACGAATGACATTTATCACCTCGTTAAATTGCTCACTGATTTTTCTGGCAAAGTTTCCCAATATCTTAACTTTGCTTTTTATTCACATCTATAGAGCGGATGTATGCATGAGAAATCGAGAAAGCAGCCGCATCAGCCTCCATGTGTAGCCATAGGAGGGGTGACAAATTTCAGGCCCCATGGTGATGTAGCGGTTGCAATAAACACAGTACCCTTGCATCGTATCAACGTACAGCATGATATCCTTGTCTGCGATGGGTGAATCTCGTACACAAACTTTTCTTACTGAGTGAGTTTTAAGTATAGATTGACACTTAGGACAACAAAAATTGTATCTATGCTCAATTGCAAGTTTGACCTCAACACAATTATGGCGGACAATAGCGCGGTGGCAGTCCGGCCCTTTTGTTGTATATTTGTTTAATCATCAGCTCTTTGCAATGGGTGTTACAAAGACAAGCCTGGAAGTCTCTAGTGCTTCAGCAAATCTGAAACAGACCCCATTTCACCCATGTAGAGAAAAAGTGATGCTGGTCCGGACATGGGAACTGAGCGGCCGATTATTCTGCCGGGCAGGGGAGAATGTCCAGTGCTGCAGAATCCAGCCGCGGGCGTGGTTGTCCAGTGCCTTGAATCCACTGCTTTGGGTGATTGTTACTTGTGTGGGGGTGCCGGAGGTGGAAACCTCAATGAGCACAGATACGGTGCCTTCAGCTCTTCGTTGCCGCATGTGGGGCGGGTAGGGCGGATGGGGACATTGGAGATAATCTGGCGGGGTGTAGCTTGTATCAGTCTCTGCGTGCTTTTTTCTTTGCCCGGTTGCTACGGATTTCTCTGCTACGAATAGCGGGGAAATCGAGAAATCAAACTCAGGTTCCATTTCCTCGCTTGATTCACATACCGGGGTGTCGATTTCCCCGGTTTTCAGTGCGAGGTCAGGCGTTGGCTGAGGGAGTTCCGGCAGGACCGGGGCTTCTAGGCGGAAGGAGGGTTGATGAATGAGCAGCCTTGTCGTTTGCGGGGTGGCTTCTGGGGGAGCTGGATAGTATTCTACGCCGAAAAAATTACATTCAGGAACTATTTTTTGTTCGGGAAGTTTGATAAACGTGGTACCCGTGGCTGCCAGCAAGCCGATTGCTAACACAGACACCGCACATTTGCTCGCGAGGTACTGACGCTGGCGGGCAAGAATTGAAGCAGGTGTGTGATAAATGTGAATCACGGCGTGGAGGGAAGAACCCAGAACATGTGAGCATCCAGTGCGTCATAACACCAGGGGCTGATGGGGATTTGTATATGGGAATGGTGTGCCAGATATACCCGGTTTTCTTTCCATCCCGGCAGCCAGATGGCTGATTGGTAGACGAGTTTGTCAATATGTGCCAGGTTGTCGGCTGTCGGCTGTTTTTTATATTCTTCCAAGGCCTGTTCCATTTCCTGCGAATCAAGGGAGAATGGAGAGAATGAAGATTCTGCCGTTTTGGCAAAAAATAGTTCCGGTTGTGGTGTGGCTGGCGCCGGGACCGCCCAGAACACCAGTTCGTGTTTTCGTTCGTCTAATTGGCGCTGGCAAGTCTGCCACGGAACTGCTTCAGGTATAATTTCCGCTCCGCAAGTCGCAGCGCTGCTTATCAGGCTGGATATCAGTGTGCTGATTTTTTCGTTAGGCGTGTATAGTAATTTCACGCTTAATTTGGTGCCATCAGCCTTCCGCAGTATACCATCGCTTCCCTGCACGGAGTACCCGGCGCGGAAGAAGCAGGCTCGGGCTTTTTCTGGTGAATATGAGTATTTTGGCGTATGTTCAGGTGAAAGTTTACCGTATCCGCTGCTGAATGTTGTGAGACGTTGCGCTTCTCCTCTCCAGATAAGCTGTATGGCTCTGTTCATGTCCATTGCTTGCAAGAGTCCTTTCCGGATATCGATATTGCTGACGGTGCGTGTGTTGATGGCAATGCCGTAAGGCGGCATCGGATATTCGGCATCGTATGTAAGGGTAGAGACTTCCGGGTGGTCAGTCAAACGTTCCTGCCATGCGGCAATGTTGCGGGTCTGCAGGGCATCCAGCTTTTTTCGCAGGAAGAATTCCCACACTTGTGCTTCCGAGGTCAGGAAATGAAACTCTATTGTATTGGCATTGAATCGGTATTGTCCCAGCGGTGTTTTTTCGCCCCACCAATTCTGAACTCTTTCCAGCTCAATGAGCCGCCCCTTCTCGGTTCGTTTGACCTTGTATGCGCCTGTCGTCGGGGGGATACGCTGGGCGTACGTCTGACGGAACCTGCTATCAAACTGGCTGTAAAATCCGGGTTCTGCAGCGGTCAGCTGCTGACAAACGGTGAGGATGTCAGCCGTGTTTTTGAGCCTGATGGAAAGGATGCTGTCTCCATGGGTGCTTATCTTGTCTGCCAGTGCTGCTATAGCTTCATATTCTGTGCATTTCTGCTCAGCCTGGAGAAGGAGGCCCAGCAGGTAATCGGCTGCGCGTACCGGGCATCCGTTATTGTAACGAGCTTCACGGTTCAGCTGCAGATAGAACGTATTTCCGGACTTGGCCCATGCGGAGGCTACTCCTGCAGTAATCTGTTTTGTAAGTGGATGAAGCTGCAACAGAGGAACATCTGTCGCAGTATTCAGATTCTGGTGAAAGAACTGAACTGTGCCGCCGAATTTCAGAAAATGAGCAGGGTAGGGACCAGCGTTGCTTATCCGGATCCGGCCGCCCTTCACGGCTTCTGGATTTCCCGGAACGGGATGATTTTGTGCCGATTCCCAGCAGAGCCCTTCCGGCAATTTTTCGTTGAGAGTCGTGTGAATGTCGTTGAGTTTTTTTAGCCGGGGTTGGAAGTCTGCCGGATAATCGGTTTGCACAGGAGAAGTGGAGATGAAGGCAGGAACTTCTTGTCTGGTACTGGTCGCCCACCAGACAACCAGTACCAGCATAACCAGAAAATAGAGAAGAAGGCGTTTCATCAGAATGTCACCGTGCAGCCACCGTAGACTGCTGTTCCTGGGTTGAGGTAGGAATCAGCGTAATTCGGATATCCTGTTTCGGATACATATTTCTGATTGGTGAGGTTTTCTATACGCAGATGAAGGGTCAGATGTTTGCTTACTTCATATTGCGCGTACCAACGCAGCGTGTAGTACGCATCCAGCATGCTGGGATTTCCTCCCTGGTAGTTCGAGCGCCCGCTTGCCGCTGCCAGTCCGATTCCCGTGGTGAATCCTTCAAACGGAGAGGAGTGAATATCTGCCGCCCAGAGCTGGCGGGCTGTGTAGGCCAGCTGTCGGTCATCGGAGCTCTTGGGCTCACACAGTGTCAGGCTGAGTGTATAACCGGTTTTCCACTGTTCTTCCCATGTTCCGTTCAAGCAGAATTCAATGCCCAGGCTTGTATCGTGAGCACTGTCATTGTAGAAGGTTATGGGATATGTGGTGTAATTGGTGCGAATGGCATCATTGGTGCGAATCCAGAAGAGAGTCAGCTCTGCTGTGTGATTGTTCATCCACTCGTGCTCAATGCCTGCTTCTGCACTCCAACTGGACTGGCACCCAAGCTCCGGGTTGCCCTGGTAGGTGTAGTACGCATCGGCATATTTTTCCGGGGTCCGCTGGAAGGACGTGGGCGATTTGTATCCGCGTGCAATGGCTCCGGTAAGACGGGTACGATTCCGGTTGAAACTCAGACTGCTAGCAGCACGAACGGTATAAAGCATGTCGAACACGTCACTTTGATCCAGTCGCATGGCGAGTGAGTTGTTCCAGTTCTTGTATGGAATATACTGGTGTTCCGCAAAGAGGCTGAACACGTTTTCCTTATGTTCTGAACCTCTTTCCTTATTGCCGGTATTGAGGTAATCGTGCTGACCGTAAATATATCCCAGCCCGGCTGTTGTAGAATGCGTTTTGTTCCATCGGTACTGATTGCGCCAGTTGGCTTGCACGTTTCGCAAATCGTGCGTGTTGCCTTGTCCGTAGGTATAATCTGCGCCGTAGTAGCCGGCATTTAATTCGCTCGTAAAGGCGTGAGTCAGTTTCTTTTCGACTGCGCCGGATATCAGGTTGGTGCGGAAGCTGTAGTGTGGGTCTCCCCAGGCGCCGGGCGATTGATATTCGGCATCACTCCGTCGGTAGGTAATGCGTGCATGCGTTTCGTTGTCTGGTCGGTAATCGAGACGTATCGCTTCCTGCCAGTTATCAGAACTTCCGGCTTTGGAATCTGCAGGCTTTTCGCCGTTAACCTTTATCAGGTCATTGTCTGTTGTTTCGTATGTGGCTGATACGAAATAGGAGAGAACGTTTTTTCTTCCCTGTGCAGTCATGTTACCTGTGTATGAGGAAAAACTGCCGACTTCGTTGAACAGAGAACAAGATGGGGGGCCCTGTCCCTCGGGGGTTTCCATGTAGATGACCCCGCCAATGGCACCACTGCCGTATACTGCACCTTGGGAGCCTTTCAGAACTTCCAGCGTCCCTACGTCGAATATGGTGGTTCTCGCCATGATATTGGGCGTCAGATTGCAGCCTTGTGAGTTGTCGTACAGTCGCAGACCATCCATCATGGGCAGAATGTGCTGGCCGCTGCTCATGCCACGGATGGATATGTTGCAGATATTTCCCCGCTGGTTCGAGCCACCTCCGGATTCAACGTAAACGCCAGGAACCCGCGTGAGCGCTTCACCCAGATTACTGATGCCTTCTCCCCGTAGCTGGTTGGTATCCAGAATGGTTACAGATACACCGCTCGTGTCGTACGGAACCGCTGTTCCTCCATGGGCGGAGACTGTAATGGGTGCCAGTTCTGTGACCTGATTATCTGCGGCATGTGCCGCAGAACAAATACCTGCCAGTATAAAGACTGGCACAATGCGTATAGAGCTCCCCTTGGGAGCATTGTTTATTTTCTTCATTGATGATGTGGCCGGTGCTACAGCGGTGCATCGCCGCTATATGTCGTTGGCGAGCCCCCATGGCTGGCATTCCGACTGAGAGCCGGTTTTTCCGGCTCAACACGGTTGCGGCACAGCGACGGATTCACACCGTCTTCCCCATCTATTTCCTGCGGCTTCCCGCCGCCTCCGGGGGGCTCTACGCACAGAATCGCTGTGCGGTACCTCTTTATCTAACCACAGATGCGCAGGCCTGACAAGCCAAATCCGTGTCCCGGGTGGTAAGGATTTCCTGAATTCGGTAGTCGTGCTCCTCTGTGGGGATTTCCGGTACCAATTGTTCGTTAAAGGCAAGAGCAAGAATACGGGCCGTCGGACAGGTTGGAATATACCGGTCATAGTATCCACCGCCGTAGCCCAGTCTCTGGCCTTCCTGGGTGAAAGCCACTCCGGGTACGATTAATACATCTATTTCATCCGGTGCAACAGTTGGAGTGTGCTCTGCAGGTTCAAGAATGCCCATGGCGCCTGGCTTCATGTCATTTTCCAGCGAAAGTACGTGGTGAAAACTCATTTTACGGTCTTGGATGCAGCGAGGAAATACAAAGCGGTGCTGCGGGTATTCCTGCATGAGGGGCAGTAGATTGACTTCATGAGGCAAAGGCGCGTATATGGCGACGCAAAGACTGTTTCCCTTCAGAATGGGGTGCAGCAGTTGTCGCAACTCTGCAGAACGCAGTTGCGCCGGGTCGGCTGCTGCGGCCTTTTTGAGCCGCGCCAATACCTCCCGGCGCAAACGTTGTTTTGTGGTGAACATTTAATCTTCTTCGGTCGGAGTGCGACCAAAAAGAGCCAGCATGCGTCCGGTATTCCCCTTTTCGATTCGATAAGAGTAGAAGGTGGACAAGTCAGAGGCCGTATCAAGTCCGCTGTCGGTGATGTTTTCAGGAGCAATACCGGCTTCTTCCAACTGCTGCTTAATCCTGGTAACGATGTCCACTTCGTAGTGCGGGGGGCGGATGCAGGGAGATATGACCGCAATGCAGTTGCATGCCTGTACGCCAAGAACCTTATACATGGCTTTCATGGTTTCGCCTGCTATGTTCTGCAGGGTTCCGGCTTTGCCTGAATGAACCAGCGCACGGCTTTGCGTTTCGGTATCGTAAATCCAGATGGCCGCGCAGTCTGCTACATAGATACCAAGGCAGCAGTCTGCCTTTCCACCGCAGAACAGACCATCTACCCCTTCCACCGGATAAGAGCAGCCTATATCCCCGACAAGCGCTACTTTGTTGCCGTGTACCTGTTGTGCACGGCGAAGCAGCTTGGGCTCTATGCCACCTTCAACAAGAACTGCCTCATGGGCCGGAGTCAGTGAGGCAATGACTGCGGCTCGGTCGGTGGTGGTGGGAATACCCGGAATTCGTGTGATGAACCGAGCGAAGTTCTCAGGATATTTGTTCAGAGACTGAAGATAGTCTGGTGTGTATTTGCTCATGGTAAATGTATTGTCAGACGAGATTCTTGCGGGCCGTTGATGCGCGGCGGGAGATGACGCGGCGAGCTGAATCCACGGTTGCGCTTTCGTCTTCGCGTGCCATCATTTGAGCCAGATCCGCTGCAATGTTGCGGTGCATCTGTTCAACCAGAGCTCGTCCCTGGTCTGTGATGCGTACCATAATCTTGCGGCGGTCGGCTGCTGCAGTATAGCGTTTCAGGTGCCCCAATTCCTGCAATTTGTCAATCATACCCGTTGCAGCGGCTGTAGAGTGCCCCATCATTTTAGCGATGTTGCTCATCGAGAGACATTCCTCCTCTGCCAGATAGGCAAGAAGGAAAAATTGCGGGAACGAGACTTTGCCTTTAGTCAATTCAGGAGAGAGGCGCAGAATACAGCTACGCTGAGAGAAAAGAACGAAATCTGCAAGACTCTGTACGTCCCGTTCTTTCTGTGTTTCTGCGTTTGAGTTGTGGCTTCTGGTCATGTTAAGCTGGTAGGCTGTTCATTCACGATATTACGGCTTTGTGTAATTTTTGCAAGCCCAAAATTTCAGCCCAACCTAACGATTTCCTTTATGTGTGCGTATCTAGCGTGAGATTGAGGAAAACGATACTATATCTTGTGATGTCGGGTGTAGAAAAAAGTTTTCTAAACGAGGTGTGGTATGCCTTTATTTCTGCGGATTCGAGGGCTCAATGCAGAGAATGGCACGAATTTCCTCGGTAAGCAGCTTGTTTTGTTCCATTCGTTCTATGTGCTTACGTATAGCGTTCCAGACGGTGTAAAAAGCATCCATCTGGTGCTGCACAGCCATGAAATCCTGAACGGTCGGCTCGGGCAGGGACTTCTGTTTTTCCACAAGACGGTCGCACTCGTCCTTGAGTTGTTTCAATTGAGGAATGGCCGCATTCACGGATGCTGCATCCTGACAGGTATTAAGGCAAAGCTCCGTCCGAGACAAAAACTCGATAATGGAAGTGGAGAGGTCTACATGATTAGAGGGGAGCTCGGCCTGTCCGAAGGCTGAGCAGGCGAAGCCGAGGGTAATCAATACATGTTTCATAGATCAGCAGTGGGTTCTGTGCCCCTTCGAACCCAGAAGTTTGATGGGCGTGCCGCATCCGGGGCAGTTGTAGTTGAGGAAGAAGAGCAGGTGCAGAGCTGTTGCAAAGTTATATCCGAGAATAGGCAGGTGATGTGCCGCCTTATTGCGGATATAGTGGCTGTACCGGAAAATTCGCATGTGGCACACCGGGCATGTGGCTCTTCTGGCTACAAACATGTATACAGCACAGGGGATAAGAAGCACAATGCTCGCCAGGAGCTCGATGGATATATCCGGCATCTGATCCGTTATCATCAGATATGGCAATACAACAACACTTGCTAAAGGTATGAGCAGGAACAGCGTGCAGATTGCCGCAGTGATGGCTGTGAAGCGATGCGTGCACCGCACAGGGCTATGTAACTGTGTGTGGTGTTTATTTTTTTTGTTAGCTTTGCGCTTGGACTTACCTGCATTTTTGCTTCGCTCTCGGAAGCCGGTTGTAGGCAAGGAACTCCGTCCGGTAGGATGAAAATCGTACTCTTTTTCTACTTCTGTTTCCTTCGTTTCCGGACACAGAGCCTTGATTTTGTCTTCCGTCAGCGTGAATGTTCGTTCAGGGAAGAATTGCCTGGCCTGCCGCAAGTCTTTGCAAAGCTGACTTACAGAGACTCTGGCAAACTGCTCTTCAGTGGAGATTCCACAGAGCGCGAGATCCTCGCGCTCTGTGGGGGATAATGTGTGAAAAAGAGCAGATTTCATTGTTTGAACCAGGTGAGAGTTTAACCCAATGCTGCCAGCATGGATTCAAGCTGGGCCGTCTTTGCTTCCCATTCAGCGAGTCGTGTCCGCTCCTGCTCGACCACGGCAGCCGGGGCTCGATCCACAAAAGAGGCATTACCCAGTTTGGCTTTGCTCTTGGAAATTTCCTTATTCATCTTCTCAAGCTCTTTCGTGATGCGGGTGCGTTCTGCTTCCACATCCACCAGACCATCGAGCGGCAGGAAAAGTTCGCCGAGCGGAGTGAGCGCTGTCGGCGTGCCTTTCGGTGACTCGTAAGCTGCATCTACATCGGCCGACTGGGCTCCTGCAAGCAGCGCCAGTCGGGCTGCAAGGTCATCATTCACCGGCAGCGCAGGTTTCAGGACAAACTTTACCTTGCGATTAGTGGCAAGGTTGTATTCTGCTTTCAGATTACGTGCCTTGTTAGCTGTTTCGTAAAGAGCAGTGGCAGTGGCACGTGCTTTGGAGATTTCAGTGCTGTCCAGCCCTGCAAGCAGGGCATCAGCCTGGGGCAGGGGGGTGCTCATCAGGGGCAGACCATCTTTCGCGAAACCAAGGCTTGCCCAGAGTTCTTCTGCAATGTGCGGCATGATGGGAGCAAGCAGTGCCAGATAATGACGCAGCACTGTATCCATGGTGTAGAGGGTCGCGTTCTTTACTGCCGGGTCGCCATCGCGCAGGTCGTTCTTGACTGCTTCCAGGAAGAGAGAACAGTATTCGTTCCAGAAGAAAGAGTAAAGAGCCTGGGTGTATGTGTTGAACTCGTATTTGCCGAGCCCTTCGGCCACGGTTGCGTGCAGTTCTTTCAACTTGGAAAGGATGTCGATATGAACGGCTGTAAACTTAGGTGCCGGTTCAGTGCTGGCTGCACCCTGCATCATGCGGAAACGTGCTGCGTTGTACAGTTTGTTTGCAAAGTTCTTACCTTCCTCAATCTGTTTTTCATCGAACTTCACGTCCGTGCCGGTGGGGGAAATACGCATCAGACCGAAACGAAGACCGTCTGCGCCGTACTTGGCAATGAGATCCAGCGGGTCGGGACTGTTGCCCAGACTCTTGCTCATCTTGCGGCCCAGCAGGTCACGCACAATGGAGGTGAAGAATACATTGCCGAAGGGTTTGCCGCCGGCAAAGCGGTAGCCAGCCATAATCATACGGGCCACCCAGAAGAAGATGATATCCGGGCCGGTCACCAGGTCGCTGGTGGGGTAGAACTTGGCGAGACATTCCTTGTCCATGGTGGAGAAGGGCCACAGCCAGCTGCTGAACCAGGTATCCAGGGCATCTTCATCCTGTACCCAGTTTTCCGGGTCAGCGGGGGGCTCTACGCCCACGTAGATATCGCCGGCAGCTGCGTCCTGTGCGTCCAGTTTGGTAGCTGCCTGCAGTTCGGCGGCCTTGTCCTTGCGGTACCACACCGGGATACGGTGCCCCCACCACAACTGGCGGGAAATGCACCAGTCCTGAATACCTTCCAGCCAGTGGGCGTAGGTCTTTGCCCAGTGGGCCGGGCGGAATACGATATCTCCATTGGCCACGGCCTCGGCGGCTTCCTTGACGCAGGGATACTTCAGGAACCACTGCATGCTCAGACGCGGCTCAATCGGCACATCTGAACGCTGGGAGATACCCACGTTATTTTCGTAATCCTCAACTTTTTCAAGCAGCCCCTTGGCCTCGATGATTTCGATGGATTTCTCGCGTGCGACAAAACGATCCAACCCGTGCAGCTCGGGACAGCCCGGGCAGTTGATGTGGCCATCTGCGGTCAGTACATCGATGATTTCCAGGTTGTTTTTCATGCCTACCTCAAAGTCGGTGCGGTCATGAGCAGGGGTAATCTTCAGTGCACCTGTGCCGAAATCGATTTCCACGTGGTCATCGGCAATAATCGGGATTTCAGCATCGCAGAGCGGACGGATAACCGTTTTGCCGATAAGGTGGGCGAAACGCGGGTCTTTCGGGTTCACGGCCACTGCTACGTCGGCCATGATAGTTTCCGGTCGGGTGGTGGAAACAAGCAGTTGCCCGCTGCCGTCTGCCAGCTTGTAGCGGATGGTGTAAAGCTTGCTCTTGGAGGGCGTCATGATGACTTCCTCATCGGAAAGAGCAGTGAGAAGCACCGGATCCCAGTTTACCATGCGGTGCCCGCGGTAAATGAGCCCTTCGTTGAACAATTCTGTGAATACGCGAGCCACCTCGGGCGCATACACGTCATCCATAGTAAAACGCTCGCGTTCCCAGTCGCAGGAGCAGCCCAGCTTTTTCAGCTGGTTAATGATGATGCCTCCGTGCTTATCTTTCCATTCCCACACCATGTTTACGAAATCCTCGCGGCCTACATCGAAACGAGTGCGGGGCGGGTTTTCCTTAGCCAGCTCCTTTTCCACGCGAGCCTGTGTTGCAATACCTGCGTGGTCTGTACCGGGAAGCCAGAGAACTTCCTTGCCTTCCTGGCGAGCACGTCGTGCCAGGATGTCCTGAATTGTGTTATTGAGAACGTGGCCCATGTGAAGCACACCCGTGACATTGGGCGGAGGAATCACAATGCTATATGCAGGTTTCTCGGATTGAGGGTCTGCGTGGAAGCAACCCTCTGATATCCAGCGGGTTTGCCATTTTTCTTCTACAAGCGTGGGTTCGTAAGCCTTGGGCAATTCAGTCATGACGGCGTGATTCTACCTTTTTTGGGGGGAGATATCAAGCCTTTTCGCATCGCTGACGCTCGCTGTAGTCTTGACAGTCCGGGGGGATTACTGTATGCTCCTGCGCTGTCATGAAGTTGATGCGAAAAGTACTTATCAGTGCCTTACTTGCCGGATGCTCGCTGACTCATGCCGTGGAGGTTGTCCTCTGCGGTGGTGTGGCTTTGCGTTCGTGGGAAAATCTGCGTGGGCCGTCAGCACATGACAACTGGTGGGCCAACTTTGTGCGCGCGTCCACGGTGTATATTGATGCGGTTCAGGCAAAAGACCCGGCGAGGGATATTGTGTGGATTGTGTACCGCCCCTCCTACATAAGCCGAGGTAAGGAAAACAAGATAGACTACCTTTCCCGCATTCGTGAGACTGCGGCCAAGCGCAAGGTTCGTCTTAAGTTTGTAGACTCGGCAGACGAGGCCTACCAGGCTATCAATAAAGCGCCTCGTAACAAGAAAGATAAGGTTACAGCCTTCTTTTACTTCGGTCACAGTAATCCACATGCTTTCATGTTGGACTACAGCAATGATATCATGGCAGCGTCAACTGCATGGATACACGAAAAAGACTTGGCATCCAAAATTGATAAATCCATTTTTGCCCCGGACGCGGAATGCTGGAGCTATGGTTGCTATACTGGCCGCAGCATGAGCAAGTATTGGAAAGATGCTTTTGGCGTCCCTATGTGGGGGAATACTGAATCCACACGTTATCAACCAGTAGGTGAGGGTAAATTACCCGCTGGTGCTGGTAAGTGGGTGCGATGAGATTTTTATAACAAAGAAGCGGTGCTGGTGGCACCGCTTCTTTTCTTTCTGGGTTACTTTTTATTTTTCCGGGGAGCCCGTTTCTTCGGCGCCGGTTTGTCATCCTTGAAAGCGATATCGCTTGTTCCCTCGGGGCGGATGGCTCGGCTGATGCAGCCTTCCACAAGCTCACCTCGGAGAATAGCTTCAGCAATTGGGTCTTCGAGAAGGCGTTCGATGGCGCGGCGCATGGGGCGAGCTCCGTATTGCGGATCGTAGCCTTTGTCTACCAGCATGCTGATAACTTCCGGAGAGAGGGTAAGGGAAATCTTCTTGTCGGCCAGGCGGCGAATAAGCTTTTGTGCTTCCAGCTCCACAATCTTCTCCAGGTCCGGGCGATTCAGCATACGGAAGACGATGAGTTCATCGAAACGATTGATAAACTCCGGACGGAAGTGCTTCTTCGCGGCTTCCGTAATCTTTTCCTTCATGCTGTCGTAATCATCCTCTTCACTGTTAGCTGTGCTGAAGCCCATGGTGCTTTGCTGGCTGGCCAGGCTGGCCCCCACATTGGAGGTGAGGATGATGATAGTGTTGCTGAAGTTGACCTTGCGTCCCATGGAATCGGTCATGCAGCCTTCTTCCAGAACCTGCAGTAGCATGTTCATGACATCCGGATGTGCCTTTTCCACTTCATCAAAGAGAATCACAGCGTATGGACGGCGGCGCACCTGCTCTGTAAGCTGACCGCCTTCATCATGCCCGACGTAGCCGGGAGGCGAGCCGATAAGGCGGCTGGTGCTGAATTTTTCCATGTACTCACTCATGTCTACCTGGATGAGTGCTTCTGCCGTGCCGAACATGATTTCTGCCAGATTGCGTGCCAGATAGGTCTTGCCGACGCCGGTTGGTCCCATGAACAGGAACGAACCAATCGGTCGGCGCGGGTCCTTGATGTCGGCCCGGCTGCGGCGCAGAGCCCGGGAAATGGCAGAACATGCTATATCCTGCCCAATCACCTTGCTTTTGAGGTCTTCCTCCATTCGCAGGAGTTTCTCGGTTTCTTTTTCTTCCATGCGAGCCAGAGGAATACCGGTCCATTTGGAAACAACCGCCATGATGTCGTCTTCAGAGACTTCCATGTAGGTGGAATCCACTTCGCTCTTCCAGCTGTTGACGGAATTGCCGATTTTCTTCTGAAGCGCCTTGATGTCATCTCTCAGCCGGGCGGCCTTCTCGAAGTCCTGCTTGTCAACGGCATCAGTCTTTTCCTGCTCCATGTTACGCAGAGTTTCTTCTTCCCGCTTGATATCGGCCGGTCGTGTCATCCGGGTCACTCTCAGGCGGGAGCCCGCTTCGTCAATTAAATCAATGGCCTTATCCGGAAGAAATCTGCCGGTCAGGTAGCGCTTGGAGAGATAGGCTGCGCTCTCCAGTGCTCTGGGGGTGTAGTGCACATGGTGGTGCTTTTCGTACTGAGGGGCTATTCCCTGCAGAATCTGTACGGTGTCTTCAACAGACGGCTCTCCTACCTGTACTTGCTGGAAGCGGCGTTCGAATGCGGCATCTTTTTCAATGTGCTTGCGGTATTCGTTGAGTGTTGTTGCACCGATTGCCTGCATTTCCCCGCGGGAAAGGGCTGGCTTGATGATGTTGGAGGCATCCATGGTACCTTCAGCTGAACCAGCTCCAATGAGGGTGTGGATTTCATCGATGAAGAGAATGATGTTCTTTTCCCGGCGAATTTCATCCATGACCGCTTTGAGTCGTTCTTCGAACTGCCCACGGTACTTGGTCCCTGCCACCATGAGTGCCATATCCAGCGAGATGATTCGCTTGCCGAGCAGGAATTCCGGAACATCGCCACGCGAAATCTGCTGGGCCAGGCCTTCCACTATGGCTGTTTTACCGACACCTGCTTCACCCAGAAGCACGGGGTTGTTTTTCGTGCGGCGGCAGAGAATCTGGATAACTCGTTCCAATTCTGACTGGCGCCCGATAACGGGATCCATTTCGCCTGCTGCGGCCTTGGCTGTGAGGTCTCGCCCAAATGCACTGAGTGCCGGTGTGTTGCTTCGGTTGTAGGAACTGGAGTTATTGCCGGAGGCGTGCTGGTGGAGGAAAGCGTTGCTATCCTCTTCTTCCTCTTCTCGCCGAGGTCTGTTGGGACCGGAACCTTGCATGTCGCCTGGTCCCTCAGGTGGATTGTCTACCCCGAATCCAGGGTTGATTTCCTCCATTACACCGCGACGAACCGCATCGTAGGAGAGTCCGCAGGAAACCAGACTGTGCCAGGCAAGGCCGTCTTCATCCCGGAGCATGGCGAGCAGGAGATGTTCTGTGCCCACATAGGTGTGGCGGAGCTTCTGCGCCTCTTCACCTGCCTGAATCAGCATTTTGCGGACTCGGGGTGTGTAGGGCAGGGAGCCTTCTGCTGCAGAGGAACCGGGTACAATGGATTGCTCAATTTTAAACGTCAGATCTGCAATATCAACGCCGGCGTTTTCCATAACGCTGATGGCTACACCTTGACCGAGTTTGAGCAGTCCGAGCAGAACATGCTCGGCTCCAATGTAGTTGTGGTGAAAGCGGTCTGCTTCGCGGCGTGCTATGTTGAGAACCTGTTGTGCGCGAGGTGTGAAATTGTTGTTCATATGGAGTTGTCTGAAAAGTGGTGAGGATGGCTGTTCAGGAAATCGCGGGCTGCTGCAGCCCGATACAGACAAAGGGATGCATCTTCCTTTTCGGAGCGTAATGCTGTATGGCAGGCCTGTTGCAGTCCGAAATGATTCAAGGCGATGAGCATGACTCTTTCATCTTCTTCCCAGGTAATGATGTGTAGAAGGGTACCCAGTCGCAGTAGGGATATGGCGTCTCTCAGTTCTTTGATGCTGAGTCTCCGGCAGTTGGTAAGCAGTCCGAAGGCACGGCCGATGGCATCCTGGAGGTACTGTCCGGGCTCTGCGAGAAGTTTCCTGCGGACCTGTTGTTCTCTGCGTACGATGTGATTGATAATGTCGACGAACGACTTTTTGACTTCTTCGATGCTGTCTTCAGGGCCGGGAATGGAGAACAGAACAAAAAGATGCCCCGTGTCGTCCTGTGCATCAGCAAAATATGGAGAAATGCTTACATGCAGCTTTTCAAGAGCCTTGGTTACCTGATTCATCATGTTTGCCGTGGTAAGTGCCGGCAAGTGCAGCAGACAGTATAGCTGGAGTCCATCACCTGCCTCTGTGGGAATGCTGGTAAGGTAGCCATGCTGCGGTGAATAGGCAAAGCGGAGTCTGTTCTGGATTTGCGTGTCAAATTGCTGCAATTCGGCAATGCCTTTGTCGAAATTCATTCCTTCGAGGAAGGTGTGCACGACCATGTGCTCTTCCTCATTGACCATGATGATAAGAGGCTTGCGTGGATGAATGACGATGTGGCATCCATCCTGGCGCGCTGCCATACTGGGGGTAAGCTGTTTGCGTGTCAGCAGGGCTCGGCGCTGGCCATAGCTGAGGTCTTTCATTTCCGCGTAGAACGCTGTTTTCAACCCTCTTGTTTCTTTGAGTGCCGACAGGATTTGCGATGCAACGCCTGCTCGGGATTCTGCCGTGCTCCATCCCGGAAAGGGGTAGCCTGGCAGGTTGCGAACCATGCGTACAATGGAACCTATCACAACGCCGTCTGTCGTGTTGCGGTCCGGAGCCCAGTCAGGCATGCTGTTCAGCAGTGTTTCCAGTTTCATTCGTCAGCGTTCTGCAGAGCGTTAATCTGGTCACGCAGCTGGGCTGCGTACTCATAGTCCTCGCGGGCAATGGCCTGCTGCAGTTCTTTCTGCAGTCTGGCCTTTGTCACGGCCGGAGCCTCATCACACGTTTCTGTTTCATCCTCCTCATCGGGGTTCAACTCCTTGGCGAAAACGGTATAACAATCCGGGCAACCCAGGTGACCGGTTCGTCGATAATCCTCAATGCTGAAACCGCATACCGGGCAGGAGCTGAGCATGCTTAATGGCGGTGCTGCTTCTGCTGCTGTTTCTGCGCCCGTCAGTTCTCGCACCAGCTTGTCTACCCTCTGCTTGAATTCCTCAGGAAAGAATTTTTCTGCAAAGGTGAGTGATTGGGGATCAAAAAGCCCCTTGGCGCGGGCACATGCTTCACACAGGGCAAGTTCGGAAACTTGCCCGTTTACTATCTGCGTCAGGAACATCGACGCGCGCTTGCCGCATATCTGGCACTTTTTCACGCGAACAGAGTACACTGCTACCGATGAAAATTCCAGAAATCTGCGCGTCTTTCTGTGTCAGCAATTTCAGGGAACAGGGTAATGCAGTGTTGACGTGAGCTCTGCTGCATGCTAAATTCCCGCTGGTAATCATGTCCGATAACGAACAGCAGAGCATCCAGCTTATGAGTGATATCCTCGCCAGTCAGGTGGCTGCGGGTGAAGTGGTGGAACGCCCTGCTTCTGTTGTTAAGGAATTGGTGGAGAATAGTATAGATGCAGGTGCTCATGCGGTGCGTGTGGAGTTGCGCCGCGGTGGTGTATCGCTGATTAAGGTTACGGACGATGGCTGCGGTATGAGTAAGGCAGATGTGTCCCTTTGCCTTCGGCGTCATGCTACCAGCAAATTGGTTCAGGTGGAAGATTTGTTTGCCATTCGCCAGCTGGGGTTTCGAGGTGAGGCTTTGCCGAGTATCGCCTCTGTTTCTCACCTCACAGTAACCACAAGGCGCGCGGCGGATGTCGAGGGCTGGTGTATCAGTGCAGAAGGTGGAGTAGAGGCTCCGCTGATGAATGCCGGATGCGCACCGGGGACGGAAATCAGTGTTTGTAATTTGTTTTTCAATACTCCGGTGCGCCGGAAATTCCTGAAGAGCGATGAGACGGAATCCGGACACGTTGAGCACCAGGTGCGCTTGCATGCTCTGGCTTTCCCGGAAGTGCGGTTCACCTACGTCCGGGACGGACAGCAGGTGTTCGATGTGCCGGCTACCCATGATTTGCGGCAGCGCATAGCCGATTTTGTGGGTCGAGAGACGGCTGCGGCACTCATGCGGATTCGGCCGACAGAGGCTCCTGGGGTACGAGTAAGCGGTTTTCTGATGCCCATTTCGGCTGCTCGCCGGAATCGTCGCATGCAGTATGTTTTCCTGAATGGCCGTCCCATAGAGGATCAGATTATCAATCGTGCCGTTCGAGACGGATATGGTGGTTTCCCGCCGGGATTGCATCCTGCGCTCTTCTTGTATCTGGAAGTTGAGCCCGCGCTGGTGGATGTGAATGTACACCCGGCGAAGCGGGAAGTGCGGTTCCGCCGGCCGGCAGAAATCACGCTTGCCGTGATGGATGCAGTGGCCTCAACTCTTGCGGCGCATGCCCGAGGGGAGGAGGACCCATCACCAGCTCCCGAAGTGCGTAAAGAGATTGAGACTCCTGTCGCGGCGCCTCTGAATCCTGAGCCTCCGCCAACCTCCCGGAAAGTAACGGTAAGGGAAACTGCGCCCCATGTGGAGCCTCGGCCAAATCTGGTATTGAAGCCGCTTGTTACCCCGCGTCAGCAGGAATTGGAACTCCCACCTACGCCTGTTCCTCAACCTGTACTCAGAGAACCGGAAGAGATATCTGCTCCTTTACCTAATTTCCGCCATATTGGTACGTTGCATCAACAGTATGCCATCTTTGAAAACAAAGAGGGCATGGTGCTACTGTCGCCACGGGCCGCGCGCGAACGAATCATTTTCGAACGCTTGCAGGAAAGTAACCGGCATCCGCTAGTTTCTCAGCGTTTGCTGGTGCCTGAATTGCTGGAGCTGGATACGCGAGACATGGGAATAGCTATGGAGGTGAAACCTCAGTTGGAACAGGCGGGGTTCCTGCTTTCTCCTTTTGGGCGCAATACGCTGCGAATAGAGGCTGTTCCGGCCATTCTCCCTTTGAGAAAGGTGAATGATTTTGTTCAGGAATTGCTGCGAGCCTTCACGAGTGGGGAGGTTCGCCTGAATCGTGCGCGCAGCCCGTTTGAACCTTTTGCTCGTCAATTGGCCCGGCAATATGCCCAGCAGGAGGATATGACCCCCTATCTGCAGAATCCTCTCCCTCTGCTGGCTGCTTTGTTAGAGTGTGAAATACCTTATTGCAGTCCCGGTGGCAAGTCCACGTTGCTACCGTTCCCCATGGCTGAGCTCAACAGGCGTTTCCAGAATCAGTAAGAAACATATTTGCCATCCGGTTTCATAGGGCGGGAGTAATCACATCCTCTGGCTTTGGGGAGTATGCACCCCGGCCAGATATTCTCGGCTTCTCCCTTTTGCAGAATGCTTCCTGGAATGTAGGGACTTCGGCAATCCGGGATTTTCTGGTAGAGAGAGACGTGTTCGTGGTTCAAGTGCCCCCCCCATACATCTTGAACTTCCGGGGAGCCTGAATATCCGGCCTGCTTTATTCGTTCGTCTTTGCATACGAGCATGGCAAACGTGATGATGTAGGCGTATTTGATGCAAGGAAGTTCTTTCCAGTGGAAACAGAGCGCCGCAATGAGGTGCATGTGGAAAATGATGCTGGATTTCAACCATAATTCATTTTGGCCGAACATGCCACTGTCTGGAGCAGAACCGTAGAATATCCACGGTGTCACGATAACGCAGATAAGGCTGATTTGAAGGGGAACGTCTCGTTTCAGAACAGGGTAAAGCACCAGTCCGAACAAAATAGCACTCAGCAGAATGGCTGAATAGAAGTTATATAAGAAGAAACTCCAGTTGTTTAACAATTTGCCGTATAATCCAAAGCATGTTGCGCTATCGGCTCTGCCGTAGTAAACTGCACAGCATAGGGCGATAAGTACCGGTACAATTAACTGCTGCAGACGCTTGAGGAGCTTGCTCTCCCTGTCTTTCCACCAGAAGTATACACCTAGCGGCATACAGGCAATGGATGCCAGTGGAGAGCTGGGTAGAATGAGCGTGATGCAGAGAGGAATGAGTTTTGAGCTTTGTTCCCGGCTGTTCAGAATGAGGGCAGCGCAGAGCAGGGAGAATGATTGAAAATTGCAGCCCTGTGCATGAATGCCGAGCATTTTGACTGGATGCGCTGCACCAATATAGGTGTTTTCCCAGGAAACGCTGATAAACTGGGTGAAGAATCTCCATATTTCACCATTCCCGGCAAAGGCGTTGATGCAGAGATACGCCGGGTCTTTGAACATGATGATGAATACAAGGAAAAGACAGGAAAAACGCCGATGTCGGCAGAAAAACAGCAGCAATGTCAACCAGATCCCCAATGCGTACCAGATGACTGCGATAAGTCGCTGCAGTGTATAGTCCTCTGTCAACCTGGATACCAGGGCAGGGGGAAGCATACCTGCCAGGTAATAACTCATTTCCTTGCCATTGGGTAGAACAACCGGCCATGCTTCGTGAATGAGATTGTTGTACAGCGCTTCCCGGAAAATCAGGACATCCGGGGCGGCTGTCACATAACCTGCCATGCCTGTTGACAGAAACAGAGCGATGCAGAGGGGGAAGGTTAAAATAATCAGCCCCCAGGAAAGTTTATCCGGCTGCCAATGAATGGTTTCAATCTTTTGTCTGGCAAAAATGAAAAGGGAAAAGATAATGCCCAGGTTGACTGGCCACGCTATCCACGGCGTGAACCAGCTGCTGAAAAACAACATGCAGGGGATAGCCAGATACACCAGAGAAAAAACGGTTATCCAGTGCAGATTAAGGTTGAACTTTTCAGGAGGTGAGAGGGAAAAAAGAGACATGTTTCCCTGTCAATCTAGCATCCTTCTCTTCGTCTGTCAATTATTTGTGATGATTCGTAAACTTGTCTTGCCATTCATTAGGAAAAGTGTATAATGTCCGGGCGTAGGTTCCGATGCGAAAATTGCTTTACATTGCCGGCTTGTCATTGGCTCTGGGAAATATGTCCCCGGCGCAGGCCATGACTGTATTGGAACTAGATGATACCGAAACAGTTGCGGAGGATACAACTGAGGCTCGCGAGTTGGGACTTGAGTTTCTGAAAACAGCATCGGAAATGTGGTTTCTTCTGTCCGGCATCAGCAATAAGCAGGATGCGGACAATGTGGCAACCCGCTTTTCGGAGCTGGTAAAAATGACTTTTGAGCTGGATAACCGCCTTAGCTCTCTACCACTTGTGGCTCCGGAAGCCGAATGTGCCGGTATGATGGATTCTGTCCAGGTGCGCATTCTGGAAACAATGGACGATCTGCATTTGGAATTCCTGAGTATCTGCCGTGTCCATTGTTATGGCTCGGAACGCTTGATTCAGGCCTTCGAGCGTGCCATAGAGCTGGGAATGTTTGCAGAAGAGGACAGGGAGCTTCTACTGGCTCCGGGCGAGCCCTTGTCCGAGGCAGAAGCGCATGCTGAAATTGTTCGATTGGACCGCTTGGAACAGCCGGACCGGGCCGTACTCGAGATTCTGGAGGATGTGCAGAACGAGGATGACGCCGCGGATGCTGCTGTTAAGCTCACGTCCCTTTCACTGCATTTCAAAACCTTGCTTCCGGAAAAAGGCGTGGCTAATCGTGAGTTCTCTGCTGCTTCAGCCGAAGCCGCTCGGGCGGAACTGAATCCGCTGGAATCCATCCTCTGGTCCATTCGCAGCGAAATTGTGCGAATTGCCGCCTTGCCCGGCTATGAGGCCGAGACCTACGATGACTTTTCTGTTGCGTTGGACCTTGTTTTTGAAAGTCTTGGGGCAACTCATTCCAATCTGTTTGATTCCGTGTTCGATGCATCTTTCCGTTCGGATCTGGACAATGCATTGCAGGAAAATTCCATTTCATCACAATAAAAAATATCTCTACACATGCCTGTTTCTGATTACCTCGTGACTATCGGTCTGGAAGTGCACTGCCAGATTAAGACTGAGACCAAAATGTTCTGCTCCTGCAAGGCTGGTTTCGGTTACGAACCCAACACGAACGTATGCCCTACTTGTCTGGGTATGCCCGGTGCTTTGCCTGTGCTCAACAAATTTGCCATAGAACGCACTATTCTGGCAGGCATGATGCTGGGTTGCAGTACCCCACCTGTTTCTAAGTGGGACCGCAAGAATTACTTTTACGCGGATATGCCCAAGAATTACCAGACCAGTCAGTTAGACCTGCCTCTTTGCATAGGCGGTGAGGTTCCTCTGTATGCCTGGGCTTATCCTTCTGATTGTAAGGTGAAGGCCGATGGACCCGTTGTCCGCACGGTCAAGCTTGACCATATTCACCTGGAAGAAGATGCCGCAAAGCTGACGCACTACAGCGGATACTCCGTGGTGGACTACAACCGAGGCGGAACTCCGCTTATGGAAATTGTATCGGCTCCCGATCTGACCAGCCCGGAAGAGACATACGCATATCTGAAGAGCTTACAGCAGATGATGATATGTGCCGGTATTTCTGATGCAGACATGGAGAAGGGGCAGATGCGTTGTGACGTGAACGTGTCCCTGCGCCCGAAAGGGCAGAAGGAACTCGGCGCCAAGATTGAGATGAAGAACATCAATTCCATGTCTGCTGCCCGCCGAGCCCTCATCTATGAGATTCATCGCCAGGCAGAGGAACTGGACATGGGGATTGCCCAGGTGCAGTCGACTCGCCGCTGGGATGATACCTTGGGCGAGAGTATTGTGATGCGTACCAAGGAAAATGCTCACGATTACCGCTACCATACCTGCCCGGATCTCATCCCTGTGCAGACTGCTCCTTTGGTGGAGAAAGTGAAGAATGAACTGCCTGAACTGCCGGATGCTTTGCATGCACGGCTTCAGAGCGCTTATGGCTTGCCCGTGGCGGATGCCAATACGCTGGTGGGAGACTTCAAGCTCTGCCGATACTTTGAGGAAGCCGCTGCCGGGAGCAAGGTGCCCCGCAAGGTGGCCAACTGGGTGATTAATAACCTGGTTTCCGTGCTGGCTGAAAAGGAACTCAGTATCGAGACTTGCCCGCTTGCTCCTGCAGCTCTGGCCGGTCTGGTGGATATCATCGAGGATGGGCTTGTTTCCAACAATCAGGCACGAGAGGTGCTGGATAAAATGTGGGATTCCGGCATGAGTGCTGCTGATGCCGCCGCTGCCATGGGATTCAAGAAGACTGATACTAACGCGCTGGATGCCGTGGTCGCTCAGGTGCTGGAGGAAAATCAGGATATGGTGGAAATCGTGAAGGGTGGTAATATGAAGCTGATAAATGCTTTGACCGGCAAAGTTATGAAGGTGAGCAACCCGAAGCCGAATCCTAAGATGGTCACGGAGATTATTCTGGCAAAGCTGGGGCTTTGATTAAGCTCCTCTTTTGAAACACGAACAACACTTGCGCAGTATGAAAGATGTTGCATTAGTAATAAAATCCTCCATCATGTCGGGGGTTTGCGTGGGAATTGCCGGCTTTGGTTATCTGGCCGCCCGGGATTCCGGCTCCGGTCTCGTGGTAATTCGTGAGATTATGGGGAGTGTGTTGTTCTCATTTGCCCTTCTGGCTGTTGTTAATTACAAAACTTTGCTGTATACAGGTACCGCTGGCTTTGTCAAGAAGGGGGAACTGGGGCGGCTTGGCCTGATTCTCATCGGCAATATTATCGGGTGCTGGCTGGTGGCCCTTCTGGCACGCCTTTCCTCCATGCCTCTGCAGCAGACAGCGCAGACTATTCTTGAGAGTCGCCTCCTGCTTACCCCTTTGGGCGGCGGACTGTTGTCCATCGGGTGCGGCTTCATCATGACGACAGCCGTCACTTTTGCTCGCAAGGGTAACAATCTGCCTCTTATGATAGGTGTGCCTCTCTTCATTACGTGCGGTTTCCCCCACTGTGTGGCCGATATCTTTTACTACCTGACTGTACCTATGGCGTTCTGGATGGCAAATCTCGCAGATATCCTGTTGTTTTACGTTGCTATTGTCATCGGTAACTTTGTGGGATGCAATTTCTACCGTCTGGTTATGGGCTCCAATCCGGAGTAAGGCGCTGAGCCATGTTCTTATTGTTCGACTGCAATAATTTCTTTGCCAGTTGTGAGCAGGTATTCCGCCCGGACTGGCGGCGCCGTCCTTTGGTAGTGCTGTCGAACAACGATGGCTGCGTCGTTTCCCGTAGTGCAGAGGCTAAAGCTGCGGGAATCGCCATGGGCGAACCTTATTTCAAATGTAAGGAGCGCCTGGATCGGATGAATGCCGTTGTCTGTTCTGCGAATTTTTCGCTGTATAGTGATTTATCCGATCGCTTCATCGCTATTCTGGAGCAGGAACTCCCCGAGGTGCAGCAATATAGCATCGATGAGGCTTTTGCAGTAGTTGACCCTGGCTATGATTGGTTTGCCGTGGCTCATCAGTTGCGCAGGAAAATCCGCCGATGGACAGGAATCACCGTGAGTGTTGGCATCGCGCCGACCCGTACATTGTGTAAGCTCGCTAATGAGACAGCCAAGCATCATCCGGAGATGCAGGGTGTGCTGGCCTTGAATACCCCGGGAGACTGGACTCCCTGGCTGCAGCAGACTCCTGTGGGTGATATCTGGGGAGTGGGGCGGAAGCTGCTCCCGCGTATGCATGCCCTGGGCATTCGCACGGCAGCAGGACTGGCTGCGGCAGATCTGGCATGGTTGCGTCGGCATTTCGGGGTGCATGGTGAGCGCATGGCCCTGGAATTGCAGGGTATTCCCTGTATTGATGAGGAGCCGGTTTCCACACGCTCGCAGATTATGGTGTCGCGCTCGCTCAAGGAGGCCGTATCGGAACTGCCGCGTCTGCGGGAAATACTCTGCCTTTTTGTAGAAAAAGCCGGGCGTATCCTCCGGCAGGAGGGGATGATGTCGGCTACCGTGCATGTCGTGCTCCGAACCTCCCGGTACGAAGTGGAGCATCTGTATGCCAATTCCGCATCTGTCTCGCTAGGTCTGCATACAGATGACAACCGGGCCTTCAACGCTGCTGCCTGCCGGTTGTTGGAGGAGATATACCGCCCTGGCTATCCTTATCGTAAGATTGGCGTGTTGCTTACAGAGCTGTTGCCTCAGGAATGTGTGCAGCCTACATTTGAGCATCCGGATGTGGCTCCCAGTGCCCTGATGGCGGTGCTGGACAAATTGCAGAAGTCCGGGCACAATGTGCACTTTGCAAATCGCGCCTCCACGGAACCGTGGAAGCGCGAGTTTACATCCCCTTGTTATACGACTAAGTGGGACGATTTGCCGGAGGCGAGGTGATTATTCCTCCTCTTCCTCCTGGGGCGGAAGATTTTCCTTGAGGAAATCGAGCATGTAGTCCGGAGTCAGCAGTTCGCTGGTCACCACAGGTTCCTTGCCGGGTACATAGAGAGCATTCACCGGCACGGAGCTGCGGTTCAGTTTACGCATCTCTGCATCGATTTCCGGATTGGGGGCCGTCTTATCGGCTCGCATGAGCACCACACCGGCTTCGCTCATGGCGGCGTACACGTCTTCCGTGTAAGCAACTTTCTTATTAGCCTGGCAGGTGGCGCACCACTTCGCGGTGAAATCTACGTATACCGGGGTGTCGTTTTCCAGTGCCTCCTTCATGGCGGAGGGGCTCCATTCCTCCCATTCCAGCTGGTTCTCCGCAGGGGCATAGGGTCGGGCGCCCCAGAAACCGGCTGCTGCCAGAAGAAGAGCAATCACAAAACCAGTGATACGGGTGCCGAGCGGACGGAAGGGCAGACACCAGCGGCCATATACCCAGAAAGCGGCGCAGAATACCACCAGGGACATGTTCACCCACATGGTGTCCGTGCTTTCGCTGGCCGGCCAGAAGGCCAGGTACACATAGAGCATCCAGGCAGCGGCGGCAAAGAGCAGGAAGGAAAGGCCCTGCTTCAGGGATTCCATCCACTCACCCGGCTGGGGTAGTCTCTGTACCAGTGCCGGGAAGAGACCGAGCACGATGTAGGGGAAGGAAAGCCCCAGTGCCATGAAGGTGAGAGCCAGTGTCATCCACACGCCGGGCAGGGCCATGGCGGCGGGCATGGCGGCCCCCAGGAAAGGTGCGCTGCACGGAGTGGCCACGATGGTCACGAAGAAGCCTTGGAAGAAGGAGCCCAGCATGCCATCCTTGCTCTGCACTCCCTGACCGGCACCCGTGATACCGGCACCGATTTCAAACACACCGTACATGCTGAGCCCCAGTACGAGCAGCAGCAGGAGAATAGCGTATACAATCCACGGATTCTGCATCCACTCAGCCCAGCTGCGGGTGGAGGAGCCGGCATCGTTCCACAGGGTGCTCAGCCACTGAGTCCACGGCACTTCGGCCAGCGTGCCCAGGTTCGAGAATACAATCATGAGGGCTGAGATAATCCAGAAAGACACCAGAATACCCAGTACAAAAATCATGGAGTGGGTGAATACCTTGCGGCGGCTGCCGCCACCCATCTGCACAAAGCTCATCACCTTCAGCCCGATAACCGGGAACACGCAGGGCATCAGATTCAGGATAAGACCACCGATGAAGAGGGAAAGACAGAGGGCAGCCAGACCTTCCGGCACGCCGGCAGATGCGGGGGCAACCGGTGCTGCGGCACCCATGGCCGTGTTTACGGCGCAATGCTTGTCACCGAACACGAGTACACCCTCCAAGTTCGTCAGCGGCTTGCCCACGGTGCTTTCGTCCTTTACCGGATACATCGGATCCGCATTGTCATTGCGGGTGAGGGAAAGGGTGTAGCTGCCATCTGCATTGGCGGTGAGCTTCTGTTCTGCCGTGGGGGAGATGCTGTTGTCGGCAGAGAAGAAGTAGGCGGACTCCAGCCCTGCAGCGGCGGTGAAGCTGAGGCTCACCGTGTTGCCCTGCTGGCTGGCGGTTACCGTGGTGGCCGTGTCGCCAGGGCCGATGGTGAGCTTCTGCTCATCTGTCCAGGCAGGATTGGCGGCAGCATCGCCGGAGGCCAGTTCCAGCGTGGCTGTCTGCGTTTCCGGGGCGTTGCAGCCTTCATCGGAGCATGTCTGAGCCGTGGCAGACATGGTAAAGGTAGCTGTGGCGGGGGCATTGTCCGCAGGGGTGATTTCCCACACTACGACAGGCTTTTCATAAGTGTAGGCCACTCCCAGCACGCCTTCGTGCTTGTGCGGTACCTGCCAGTAGGGCCCTTTTACGGTAAAGCCCTCCGGGGCGTTCAACTCGGCGCTCATGGACTCACCCACTGTGCCGGGATTCTTCCAGTAGGCATGCCACGGGGCCGAAATATCGCCCTTGAGTGCCACATAGAACGGCTTGCCGGGCTGGTAACTCTGCACACTGGCGGCAGAGCTGACGCTCAGCGTAGAGGGGGCGTCAAAACCCATCATGCCATCGAACTGGGCCAGAGCCTGGCCACAGACCAGCGCAAGCGAAACAATGATGCTGCGTATGAGGTTCATGCGCTGATTTTACCATACCCCCGCACACCCCTGCAAGCCAACAATTCAGAAATGTTTGCATTCCTACATGTGTGTCCGAAGATTATGGGAAAATAGCACTGAATGACATAAAGGCATAGTGTTCTGTGTGAAAAATCGTAGTGGTGTATCACCCACCTCACCATCGGCAGTAAGCGTTCATTTGTGATTCTATCGGCGTAAATCGCGAACTTTCAATTTATCAATCGTAAATCCACGTGTCCCAAATCTTTGGGACACATGTGATTTTCTCATCACATGGACGGGATTCTTGCTTGATAAGAAGCTGAGATAGGTTTACACTCATGAAGCAATTCAACTCTGAATCTTTCTACTTTCATGAAGCTTCATCTCCCCATTTGTCTGTTTCGTGCAATTATTTCTCTCATGATGTGTGCCGCTTTTCAAGGGCATGCTGAATATACCATAGTTGCACCTGATATTCCTGATTCATACTCTGCTGTATCTGTAGCGAAAGGAACGGATGTTTCATATTACCTCCCTCCGGCCAACAGTCTGGAGAAGCGTAACAAGGTATGGTGTCTGACTGATGACATCGTTTTTGAGGAATACAGCACACCACTGTTGCCTGAGGTGGAAGATGATGAGTCACTTTCCTGGATTTTTACCAGTGCGGAAGGATACGCCCTTAAGTCCATCACAATCAAAGATTGTTCAACTCGGCTTATGTATGTCTCCGATGATGGATGGCTCGATGTTAATAGAAAGCTCACGCTGCAAGCATTGGCGGATTTGCGGTTTGAAAATAATTTTTATAATGCGCAAGATAAATCTGCGTACGGTGGTGTTATCGGCAGTAGTGATGATGGCCTCGTCACATTGTCTCATAATCGTTCAATTGTTTTGGCTAACAATTCTCTTCAGTCCGAAAATGGCTCTCGTGGCGGGGGGGTAGCTGCACAGATTATGTGTCTGGAGCATAATGAAGAGATCAGCAGTTCTTCTAATAATGCTTCTGGCAAATATGTATACGGCGGAGCCTTGTGGGCAGGGGGAAAACTTTTGATGAATGACAATGGTGATATTACGTTTGAGCAAAACGAGGTTTTTGGCGCTGGAGATGAAAGAGGTCGAGGTTCAGCTTTGGGGGGAGCTATAAGCATTACGTCGGATGACTATGCCTCATCCATAAGTGGTAACGGAATCCTTACATTTAAGTATAACAAAGCATATGGTTGCGGAGATTGGGATGGTGTTGCTGGAGGCGCCATCAGTTGTGCCGGTTCTCTCGTGATGGAGGACAACAAAGCGCTCCTTGTTGAAGGAAATGCTGCGCTGGGTCAGGGCCCTTCAGTCAATCCCTTTATTGGAGGAGGCTGGGGGGGCGGCATAAGCGCTCTTTCTTTGACAATTTGCAATACCCCGGAGGTTTCTTTTATTTCAAATAGAGCAGAGGGGATAATACAGGCATATGGCGGGGCTCTTAGTTGTGGTGACCTTTCATTTGAAAATTGCAATAAGATTGATTTTGAGTCGAATAAAGTAATTGCTGGAGACATGGGGGGCGCGGGCGGTGCTATTCGAGTTTCGTCTTATGACGGTGTTACCTCGTTTATCGATTGTAACCGAATCAAGTTCACGAATAACACGATACAATCATGCGATGAGGGCAATGGTGGAGCTATATCGGCTAATCAGGTTCTAATTCAAGGTGCTGACAGTATCAGTTTTGTGGGGAATGGGATAAATGGCCTTGCGCATGGGCAGTTGTATGGTGGTGCTATATCGGCTTCCAAACTCATCAAAGTAATCGATAATGACGAAGTGTTGTTTGAAGGAAATTTTGCAAAATCAACATTGTCTTCAGTTAACGGTGGTGCTCTGAGTGGAAACAAAGTTCAAGTCTCAGGTAATAGGAAAGTATCTTTCAAAAATAATATTGGAGAAAGCAGTGCTGGGTATGAGGTTCACGGTGGTGCCATCTGTGCATATAATGGAAAAGACGCAAGCATAGAGCTGTATGATAATCAGACTCTGGAGTTTATTGAAAACTCTACGTCACTTGACGAGGCTGCATCAAACAGTGAAGCCTCAGGCGGTGCACTAAGTGGCACTATCCGTATTCATCATAATGGAACGGTTGAGTTTCGCGGAAATTCCGCAATATTACGCGGTTCCGACGCAGGAAGAGGAGCTGAAGGCGGAGCGATAACTCAGTCTGTTGCTGGAGCTGAACCTTCAATATATTCGAATGAGAGAGTGCTCTTTATTGATAATGTAACACAAACGGTGAACAATGATGCTATAGCAGGAGCTATTTGTGGCAAATGTTGTTTACTGAATAACGGCGTTTTGCGCTTTGAAAATAATAAAGTTTGCATATCGGGAACTGATTTGTACGTAGATTATGCTGAGGGAGGGGCGCTTAATGCTGCTTACTTATCTTCCATTGGCCCAGCCGAATCACATACAATTGAAGGGAATGAGTCGGTCGTGTTTTCTGGTAATGGAGCCACGGTTGAAAGTTCGAAAGATGTGGCTCGTGGCGGCGCCATTTTTAATGAGGCGTCGGACGTATTTTTGAGTAATAACAAGAGTGTTCTCTTTGAAAAGAATTATGAATCCGTTGCCGGGGTGTACAGACTGCGGAGCTTGTATGCAGACGAATCGGATAGAAGCGTGGTTATGTCTGCACCTGAAGGTGGTATCCTCGAATTCAGGGATTCCATATTCATCGATGAAAAACGTACTGTTTCCCTGAACCGTGATTATTCCGATTCTGAGGGAAATATATATAAGCAGACGGGGGATATTTTGCTGACCGGTGCATATGCGGAGAATCATCTGCGTGAATTGAAAGGGACGGTAGCCGTAACGAATGAAGAGGTGCTCAACTCTCAAACATCACAGGTGAAGTCGATGACCTATCTGTACGGCGGACGTTTGCGCGTAGAGGATGGTGCTATTTTCAAAAGCCATGGATTGACGCTGGCAGAGGATTCTGCTGCAACGTTGAAGGTAAAGGATGCAACTGTGGATGGTCAGGGGTATGAACTGACGTTCCACTCGGGCTCGTCACTGGAGCTTGATGGTGCGAATAAACTGACGGGTCATGTGATACTGAAAGATGGGAGTTCGCTTGTTCTGGGTGATACTTCCAGCACGATTAGGGGTGACTTGCAGCTGGAGGGGACTGTGTCTTTGCAACTGAAAAGAGATGATGCGCTGGAAACGAATCATGTGTTGCTAGCCTTGGTTGGAGAACTTGTCGGATGGAATAATGAGAATATCACTTTTATTGGAGCCAACGGCTCAATATCTGATGTCAAATGGGTAAACAACATGCTGGTTTATCATGTTGATGAAGATTCATTTAATCCATATCCCAATGGCAGTTTAATTTGCACTGAATCTCAAACTGATGCACAAGAAAGGTACTTCTATCAGTCAGTTACGTACGAAAATATTACTGATTGTGCAGCAAATGCAGATCAGAACACCAGCTCTGTATGGAACAACAATGGTGTGGTTATGTTCCGAGGTAACGCTGTGACTGCAAGTGGGGGCGCGATTTATGGAGATTACAACAGTTCCATCATTCTGCGCGACAATGGCTCTGTGAGTTTCGTTAATAACTCGGCAGATAAAGAAGATGGGGGGGCAATCTATGGTGCTAGAGAGACGTCGATAACGTTGAGCAACAATGGCTCTGTGAGTTTCGTTAATAACTCGGCAGATAAAGAACATGGGGGGGCAATCTATGGTGCTATAGAGACGTCGATAACGTTGAGCAACAACTCTGATGTGCTGTTTAGTTGGAACCATGCCATGTATGGAGGTGCCATTTATAGCCGCAGCGGAAGCTCCATTTCGCTGAGCGATAACGGATGCGTGACATTTAGTGGAAATAAGGTGGAATCTTATTATTCTTCAGATAGTGCCAGTGGAGGAGCCATCAGGAATGCAGGGAATCTCTATATTCGAAACAATGAAAAAGTTGTTTTTGAAAAAAATTTGCAGAAAAGAAGAAATGATTGCCGTTTATGTAGTATCAATACGTATGGTTCGGCCGGTACGGTCATTTCATTGTCTGCCCCGGAAGGTGGGAGTATAGAGATTCGGGACTCCCTGTATATAAATCCTGATATGGTGGTTGAGTTCAATGCTGACTATGAAAAAATCAAGCAGACTGGAGATATCATCTTCACTGGGGCAACGACTGAGGCTGACCTGCAGGCCATAAAGGGTAGTGCCGGGACCTCGGATGAAATCACCAATTCTCGCACGTCTCTGATTGAGACAATGACCAATCTGTACGGGGGGCGTTTGCGCGTAGAGGATGGCGCTATTTATGAAGGCCATGGCATCACCGCGCATGCCGATACCGGAGCGACTGTCTGGTTGAGGAATGCTCACTTGAAGCATGCTGGGTATGATATCAGCCTTTCAAAGGGAACGGGCATGGGGCTTCGTGGCTGCAACACCAGCTCCGCTAACCTGGTTCTGGCAGATGAAAGCAACCTGAGCTTTGAAATCGACGCAAAGAATATGACGAGCGCCTCGCTCTCCCACACTGGTAGCCTGACCTTGGGCAGTAGTATTACACTAAATATCGGCAGTTCCGAAACAGAACTTGCTCATGGTTCTTACCTGTTGCTGAGCGTTGCGGACAAGGCAGCGGTAGGTGGCTGGACCGGAGACAACTTTGTTATCAACAGCGGTGATTTTTCGGGGGCGGATCTTTCCTGGGTGGAGAATACGCTCTGTTTCAATTACACCGGTCAGACGCTTTCCCAATTGCCTGAACTGGCAGAAATAACGATAACACCAGATGAGCCCGTGATTCCGGATGAACCAGTAACGCCTGATGAACCCGAGATTCCGGATGAACCAGTAACGCCTGATGAGCCCGTGATTCCGGATGAACCAGTAACGCCTGATGAGCCCGTAATTCCGGATGAACCGGTAACGCCTGATGAGCCCGCGATTCCGGATGAACCAGTAACACCAGATGAACCGGAGATTCCGGATACCCCCGTGACGCCGGATGAACCCGAGATTCCGGATACACCTGTGACGCCAGATGAACCGGAGATTCCGGATAGCCCCGTGACGCCGGATGAACCGGAGAAGTCGGAGCCGCTCAATCCTCTGCGCCCGGGGGCAAAGCCTGTGCTGGTGGGTGGAGATATCGATAAGAACACCGAAGTCATCCTTACGGAAAAGGGTAACGTGACGCTGGAGGGTAAAGTGAATGCAGGGGCTATCACGGTGAATAGCGATAAGAATATCACCTTCAAGAGCAACAAGAAGAAGCCCGGCTCGATGACGGGCGATGGCGACCTGACCAAGAAGGGCAAGGGTACCCTGACGCTGAACGATGGCAACGGAACATGGACTGGTGATATCTATCTGCAGGCCGGTACCATCAAGGTGAAGGGTACCACCTCTTTGGGCAAGGGCGATGTTTATGTGCAGGGCGGCGTGCTGAATCTGGGTTCCAAGACCATTGCCAACGACATAGTGCAGGAGAAATCAGCTGCCATCAAGAGCGGCAAGAAGTTTACTGGCACCTATACGCTGGAAAACGGAGAGCTGCAGAAGGGCTCCACGCTGAATATCGCCAAGACTGCCACTCTGGCAGGTGGCACGGTGAATGG